>JBAHZV010000129.1:0-31590 GCA_037132845.1 Psychromonas sp. | reverse complement strand
CATACCAGGAGATGAAGCGGGCATGCCAGGCACGGCAAGCCCTGAAAGGTTAGGTTTTTCAGCTAATAAGCGTTTAATATCTTTAATCGGTACATGACCTTCTATGGCATAACCTTCAACAATCGCAGTATGGCAAGAAGTAAGCGCGGGTGTAATACCATGCTCTGCTCGCAGTTGGTTATTGTTTGTTTGCTCTACAATAGTGACATTAAAGCCAGCTTCCTCGACTAATTCTGCCCATGCGGTGCAACAACCACAATAGGGGGATTTATAAATAGTCAAATCTGTCGCGAACAGCATCGTGCTAAACAAAGAAAGTGTTAAGGGTAGTAGTGTTAATTTTTTCATCAGTGATTCCAATTTTATTTTTTAAAAAGCCAGGTTGTTCAAGTTTATATAACAATAATTTTCACATGAAAATCAGACAATTGGAGGTCGGTAACGCGCACTTTTTAAGCCAATTAATGGTTGCAGATTAAAGCAAACATAAGCACTGCGTTGGAAAATACCTAGGTAGTATAACGGCGTAAACGTTTGCTCATAAAAAGTAACGGAGGCGCCACTTGAACAACATTGTTGCACCGTATTGACACACTTCGCCTCTCCTGCACAGGGCGCGGGTAATTCAGAAGATAAATGATGCAATGCACTGCGTGCTGGCATATCAATAGCACTATTATTCGCAACAACAAGAGGTGCAAAGATAAAGAATAAAAGTGATAAAAGCGTTATTATTTTTTTCATTGTAACAAGTTTAATCGATGCCCATAGGGTAAGGTCAACAACTTAAAAAGATTTTAATAACGCACTGTTATACTGTGTGATATCAACAGTAAAGTTATATTTAAGCAACAGTGCCGTTAACGCTAACTGTGCCTCATCAAGGTTATCCAAGGTGAGAGTGTTATCGTCTAATAACCACAATTTTCGAGAGCCTGTATAACTAAACTGCATCGCTAACATGGCATTTTTATCCCCCATTTTGGCCGCTTTCTGTAACTTTAACATTTTTCTGGTGATCAAATTAAGCGCTTGTTTTAGCTGCCATACATAAAAAACTTCGTGTAAAAAAGCATGTTTTTTATTCCTTATAAGCACAGCAACTACAATTAAGGCACTGCTCACGACACCCAATAAATTCCAATGAAAATGGCTACCTTGTTGCGCGGGGAAAAAGTAAATCAGAGTTTGCGAAATCACTAAGCTACTCACTACCAGAAAACTAATACAGGCAACGATGACCATATTCAAACGCTGACGGTAACGCTTTTTATCTATTTCAATTAATAACATCTGTATTCCTTTTTTTACATCATAGCATTCAGTAAGGGCGAGATCTTTATCTTATACCATTGCACCTATTATCCGAATGTAATACCAAAGGAACTAAAAAGGTGATCACCCTCGCTTGTTTAAATCAACCTTAACTGCGTTGTGAGTTTTGAAGTGAGGATAACTATCTCCTGCAACTCACGCCTTGTTACCGTTAATTTATCCTTCGCAATCATTGATCACTTAATTAATTCCTTTGGTATAAGTAGCAGATTTTAGGCTAAATCGGAAAGTTTAACGCGTTCAATACTGCGCTTTTTAATAAAGGATTAAATGCTAGCATTTAATCCTTGTTGATATTGAATAAAGCATGTTGATTGCAAACCGGTATCTAGCGCGAATAAATAAAAATTTATGCACGCACCCTTCACCGTTGAAGTTAAGTAAAAAGAAACTGATTCAAAATAAAGCGCCCATATTTCTAGCCCAAATCCCACAGAACAACTATTTCATTCATCCTAAACAATTTTGCCTATTATTTAATAGGAAAATTTAATCGACAAAAACAACGTTAAAATATACTTTCTTAATATATACTTATCTTATTTTTCTTAACAGGCATTGCTCGATGAATTTTAAAAGGCAGTTTTTTTACTTTTTAAAGCCTATTTTTTGGGGGCTTATTATCGCTTTTATCGCGATGTATGGGACAAAACTCACCACTTCAATTGCCAGTTTACTCGATAATAAGCAAGTCTATAGCTATAGTGTCGCGGTAAAAAAAGCCTCCCCTGCGGTGGTCAACATTTACTCTCAAACATACGTTGAATCGAGTATCGATAATAAACAACACTTACAACCAACCGGCTTAGGCTCGGGCATTATTGTTGATAAAAAAGGCTACATTCTCACCAATTTCCATGTTATTTCACAAGCAGATCAGATCCTAATTGCATTACAAGATGGGCGTTTATTCAGTGCCAAAGTCATTGGCAGTGATCTTATTACCGATTTAACCGTACTACAAATTGAAGGTAATAACTTACCGGTTATTCCGCAAAATAGTGATTATATTCCACGGGTTGGTGATGTGGTACTGGCGATTGGTAACCCCTATAATCTTGGACAAACCATTACTCAAGGTATTATTAGCGCAACCGGTCGAAATGGAATGAGCTCGTCGGGAAGACAAGATTTTCTACAAACTGATGCCGCCATTAATGAAGGTAACTCTGGTGGCGCACTCATTAATAGTCGTGGGGAATTAGTGGGCATCAATACCTCTGAGTTTTACACTAATACACAAAACATCAGCAAAGGTATTAGTTTTGCCATCCCTTACCAGTTATCACAACGCGTGATGCACAGCTTAATTAAATATGGACGGGTGATCCGCGGTTCTTTAGGGTTAGTCGCTGAAAACCTCGATCCCTTACTTGCCCGGTTATGGGGATTAGAAGCACAAAATAGTATCATCATTAAAGCCGTAAACAAGGGGGGGCCGGCCTTTAATGCAGGTGTAAAAGTGAATGATATTTTGCTAAAAATTAATAACAAAACGGCAGAAAACTTGATCGCGGTAATGGATAGAGTGGCTGAAATTAAGCCTGGAACTAAAACCACCTTAACACTTTTGAGAAAAGGTAAAGAGATCCAACTGACCGTTATTATTGCCGAACTGAACCCATGATAAATTAACACTGGAAATTAAACAAAAAAATGGAAGCGCTTGCTTCCATTTCATTTTTTATAAACGAATAATGATTAAAAGACTACTCTTCTATGCGTTGCATTTTTGCACCCAGTGGAATAAGTTTATCTTCAATCGCTTCATAACCACGGTCAATGTGATAAATTTCATCAACAATCGTTTCACCCTTAGCAATCAGCCCTGCAATCACTAAACTTGCAGATGCACGCAGATCAGTTGCCATCACTTTAGCACCACTTAATTGATCATGATCACCACAAATAGCCAGATTACCCTCAACCTCTATATTTGCGCCCATACGTTGCAATTCAGGTACATGCATAAAACGATTTTCAAAAATATTTTCTTTAATACGACCCGTACCCGGTGCAACTGTATTTAATACAGTGAACTGCGCCTGCATATCCGTTGGGAATGCAGGGAAAGGTGCGGTGGTGATATTAACAGACTTAAGCGCTCTGTTGTGCATATCAACTTCAATCCAATCTTTACCAGAGGTGACTAATGCGCCCGCTTCTTCTAATTTCACAAGTACTGCGATTAATAAATTAGGATCCGTTTTAACACATTTTACTTTACCACCACTGACCACACCAGCAACTAAAAACGTACCCGTTTCAATGCGATCCGGTTGAATTTGATAAGCACAATCCCCTAATAATTCAACACCTTCAATTGTTATTGTATCCGTGCCAGCACCAGAAACTTTCCCGCCCATGGCGTTGATAAAGTTAGCTAAATCAACAATTTCAGGCTCTTTAGCGGCATTTTCAATCGTGGTTATTCCTTCTGCAAGAGAAGCGGCCATCATCAGGTTACCCGTGCCAGTAACACTCACCATATCCATATATAAGTGACAACCTTTGAGTCGTCCATCTACGCGCGCTTTAATAAAACCATCTTCGACTTTAATCGTTGCACCCATCTGCTCTAAGCCATGGATATGCAAATTAACTGGGCGAGCACCGATAGCACAACCACCCGGCAGTGATATATCCGCGCGGCCAAAACGAGCAACTAAGGGGCCAAGCGCTAAAATAGACGCACGCATGCTGCGCACGAGCTCATAAGAAGCGGTATAATTGACCACTGTTGATGCATCAATGTGAACGTTATGACCATCTTGCTGCGTTGTTGCACCTAATTCTGTTAATAACTCTAATGTAGTAGAGATATCTTTTAATAAAGGAACATTGGTTAAATTAACTTGCCCTTTTGAAAGAATAGTGGCAAAAAGAATTGGTAATGCTGCATTTTTAGCACCGGAGATAGTGACTTCACCATTTAATTGGCAACCACCTTGAATTAAAAACTGACCCATCGAAACCCTTCCCCTGACTAAATAAAATGTTTTTGTTTTTGCCATTCATCTGGCGTTAATGCCTTAATCGTTAACGCATGGATTGCATTTGATGCAATCTCTTCTGTTAAAGGCGCGTATATTGCCTGTTGTTTTTTTATTCTACTCATATCAATAAAAAACTCAGCGACAGCAATTACCTGATAATTGCCATTTTCACCTTTTACAATACACTCTTGTAACTCTAAGGCACTTTCTAACTTTGCTTTGATTATTTCAATATTCATTAAAATCATTATTCCTTAAAAATAAAATCAACCCCATATAAAGCAGATAATATCGCTATTTTTCCCGCACTGTTGATAAACTTTATGCGCGAATAGGTTGTTTTAATTTGCGCCAAGTAGGCAATCCCAGCAGAGTCTATATTTTTTACCCCCTGCAAATCAATTGTTTTTATCCCATGATAATCTTTAATTGCCGGAAAAACCTGCTCAGACAACTCGTGAAGCTTTAAGTCTCCCGAGATTAACAGCGCTTCTTCCCTATTAGATTCTGCCATTAAAACTCACTATTTTTCTTTTTCAAAAGCTCAATAACATGATCAATGCCTTTTTTCTGGAGCAGATCATTAAACTCAGATTGTTTGGTATTAAGCATACTTATTCCCTCTGCGATCACATCAAAAACCTTCCATTGGCCGGTTTTTTTATTTTTGCGTAATTTAAAGGCAATTTGAGTGACTTGGTCATTTTTGTCACGAATTCTAACGGGAATAGAAATTATCTTCTTTTCCTGAAAATTCGTATTATCTAATATCTCAAATTTTTGTTGATCATATGAAGACAAAATATGCCCATATGCATTAACCAAGTAACGTTTAAAAGCATCAACAAATCCATTGCGTTGTGCTTTAGTGCTCCCTCTTAGATGCTTACCCAATACTTTGTAGGCGGCATATTTATAATCAAAATAAGGGATTAACTCTTCTTCGATAATAACTTGGATATACTCAGGTTGCGTGGCTAGCTTACTTTTTTCCGCAGTAATACGCGCAGCAGTATGAGTATAAACAGAATAAATAACCTGGTTAGGATCTGTCATTATGTCGTTATCAACTTCAGCATGTGCAAACAAAGACTGTAAGCTGAATAACATCACAAATAAAATACGCATTAATCTTCCTTATTCATTGAGTAGATAAATTGACCAATCAAATCTTCTAATATTAATGCTGACTTTGTATCTTCAATCGTATCACCATCAACCAGCATCTCAATATCATCATCAATAAAACCTGGCGTTATGCCAATATATTGTTCGCCTAATAAACCCGCAGTCAGTATTGAAAGTGATGAGGTTTCTGGGTAAACCCCCTTATTTTCAAACATCTCTAAATGCACAACTGGCGTATAATTATCAACATCTAAGCTTATATTTTCAACACGCCCAACAACAACACCGCCTAATTTAACAGGCGCTCTTACTTTTAAACCACCAATATTTGAGAAGCTTGCGGTTAATGTATAACTGCTACCTTCCCCTTTAAATGACAAGCCAGTAACACTAAATGCGAGTATCACAAATGACAAGGCTGAGCCAATAACAAACAGACCAACCCATAATTCAATTTTCTTTTGAGACATCATTAATTCCAATTTAATCTATTTTATGAAGACTAAGCACCAAACATAATGGCGGTTAATATAAAGTCCATTGTCAGTACTAACAATGAAGAGATTACCACGGTTTTTGTTGTAGATTGACTGATACCTTGCGCGGTTGGGACGACATAATACCCATTATAGAGTGCCACCCACGTTATCATGACGGCAAAAACAATACTTTTAAACACACCATTCATGACATCAGGAAGAAAATTAACACTACTCTGCATAACCGACCAGTATGCTCCACCATCAACACCAAACCAATTCACGCCCACTAAATATCCCCCCCATATTGCGATAACATTAAATAACAGGGTCAATAAAGGCAAAGTGATAATACCCGCTAATAAGCGTGGGGCAAGCACTCGTTTATAAGGAGAAACGGCCATCATCTCCATGCTTGCTAGCTGTTCTGTACTTTGCATTAAGGCAATTTCAGCGGTCAATGCAGAGCCTGCTCGACCGGCAAATAACAGGGCCGCAACAACGGGTCCCAATTCGCGTAATAATGACAGCGCGACGAGACTACCTAAGCTTTGCTCCGCGGCAAAATCAACCAAGATATAATACCCCTGTAGACTCAAAACCATGCCAATAAAAAGTCCAGAGGTTAAAATAATGGGTAGAGATAAAATGCCAAGCTGGAAAACTTGCTGAATTAATAATGAAAATAATTTTTTATGAGGTTTACCAAAAAGAATAAACCACAGCATTAGGCAAGCACGACCAAGTGCTTGTACTAGTGTTAAACTTACATGCCCAACTTGGTGAACAAAGGTGCTCATCATCGGTTCACCCGCTGCAAATCTTCACAAAAGAGAGGTGCGTTAAAATGAAAAGGAACCGGACCTTCACTTTTCCCTAATAAAAATTGTTGCAATAACGCATTATCAGTTTGCTTAACAACCTCATGAACAGAGCCACTGGCAATAATATGTGTTTCTGCTAATACATAAACATTATCCGCAATAGAAAGTACTTCATTAACATCATGAGAGACAATAATAGAAGTTAATCCCAGTGTTTGATTGAGCTCTTTAACTAATTTTAACAATACATTCATCGAGATAGGATCTTGCCCGGTAAATGGTTCATCATACATAATAAGCTCAGGGTCCAACGCAATCGCACGGGCAAGTGCAACCCTACGCGCCATCCCTCCTGAAAGCTCTATCGGTTTTAAGTCTTTCGCTCCGCGCAAACCAACGGCTTCTAACTTCATTAAGACCAAGGTTCTTAATAGGGCCTCATCAAGCTTAAAGTGTTCACGCAATGGAAAGGCTACATTTTCAAAAACGGAGAGATCATTAAATAAAGCGCCACTTTGAAATAACATACCCATTTTTTTTCGCGCTTGGTAACGCACTTTCTCAGAGCAATTGTGGATAGATTGACCATTAAATAATATTTCACCACTATCGACAGGCAATTGCCCGCCAATAAGTTTAAGTAGAGTCGTTTTACCAATACCACTAGGGCCTAAAATTGCAGTTATTTTACCCCGCTCAAACTCGAAATTTAAGTTATCAAATAATAACCTTTCATTGCGAGAAAAATGGAGATTCTTTATTACTAAATGATTTAATTGTTTCATAATGGTATTCATCTAATGATTGAAGCTTCAGTTTATGGGATAAAAATGAATATTCAAACCTTTAAACCCTCTTATTTCTCTATTTTATAGCAAAATAATGACAAACGGATAATCATTTCTCGCCTTGAACGATCCATTTTGCTATTTTATTTGATTAAATACACCATTAAAATTGAGAAGTAAATGTTTACAACGCCCTATGGCCTCATTAGCAATGAAAATCACCAACGTGCATCACAAATAAAACTGCTTATTTGTGATGTTGATGGCGTATTTTCCGATGGTCGAATCTATTTGGGTAATGATGGAGAAGAACTTAAAGCATTTCATACGAAAGATGGCTTTGGCATGAAAGCAATTATGCAAATGGGGATTAAAATAGCGATCATCACTGGTCGCGAGTCCAATATTGTTAAAGGTAGAATGCAAGCATTAGGTATCACGTATATATTGCAAGGTGTTGAAGATAAACTGAGTGCTTATCACGATTTACTCAACAAACTTAATTTACAAAAAGATGAAGTAGCTTATATTGGTGATGATGTCGTTGATTTGCCGGTAATGAAAGATTGTGGATTAGGTATCGCTGTTTTTGACGCCCACCCATTAGTATTGCAAGGGGCGGATTTCATTACCAGAACAAAAGGTGGCTTTGGCGCCGTACGTGAAATTTGTGACTTATTTTTACAATGCCAGCATCTACTTGATAGCACACAGGGTAAAAGTCAGTAAATGCGTAAACGTCAAGCTATTCCCTACTGCATTCTACTGATTGCGTTTTTGATTTGGTTATATTTAAAACCACAAAAAGAGTTAAGTGCTTTACCAGAACACCATCCAAGTTTCATTGCTTATAATATTAATAATAGTCACTTTAATGAAACGGGTGAAGTCACGCACCAAATTTATGCAACTAAAGCGACAAATTATAATAATGAAAATATAACTGTTTTTGAACATCCTAAAGTCGTTATTTATATAAAAAACAAAAAAGAAAAAAGCATCACAACATGGCAAATAAAAAGTGAAAAAGGGATTCTTTCCGATGAAAACAAGCTTGTTTTATCCGGCGATGTATGGGTAAAAAACCTCAGTTTAGATCAGTTAATACAAACCATAAACACCGAAAGGCTCACTATTTTATTAGCAGAAAAAGAGTTAAGTAGTGAGGTATTCATTTACTGGAAAGGTCCTCAAATGGAGCAACAAGGCATTGGTATGTGGGCATCTCTTGTAAGTGAAGAATTAATTGTTAAAAAACAAATAAAAGCGATATACCTAAATGAAAATAAATAAAATAAGTCTAATCTTTGCTATAATGATGTGCGCGTTTTCAGCACAGTCATTGGAATCAGACTACCAGCAAGCAATCAATGTTAGCTCGGTAAGCCAGCATGTAAAAATGAAAAGTAATACCATCACATTTACTACTGATGTCCTGCTGACGCAGGGCAGCATTAAAATAACCGCAAATAAACTCACCGTTATTCGTGGTGAAGAAAGCAATCAAGAAATCATGATTGCAGAGGGTAATACTGCAACTTTTTATCAAACTCAAGATGACGGTAGACCCTTACACGCACAAGCAAATGAAATTCACTATGATGTTGCCAACTCGAAAATTACATTAACGGGCAATGCACAAGTAAGACAATTAGATAGTAAAATTAATGCATCTAATATAATCTACTTTCTTGAAACAGAAGAGTTAATTGTGAAAAGTGATCAAAATGGACAACATCGTGTTAAAACAGTCTTTTTACCCTCACAATTTGAGGAGCAAGAGCAAGATAAACAACAGGCTGAAGAAAAGTAATGGCTGAATTAATCGCAAAGGGTTTAGTTAAAAGTTATAAAGGTCGTACCGTTGTTAATGGCGTTGATTTAACCGTTAAAACCGGTGAAATAGTTGGCTTGCTCGGTCCTAATGGCGCAGGGAAAACAACCTCTTTTTACATGGTCGTTGGCTTAGTAAAACAAGATGAAGGTACTATTGTTATTGATGATGAAGATATCTCTCATCACCCAATGCATATACGTGCTCAAAAAGGCATTGGTTACTTACCTCAAGAAGCCTCTATTTTCAGACGTCTTAGCGTCGCAGAAAATATTATGGGTATTTTAGAAACGCGTAAAGAATTGAATAAAAAACAACGCTTAGAGAAATTAAATACATTACTTGAAGAATTCCATATTACCCATATTCGTGATAATAAGGGCATGAGCCTTTCAGGTGGAGAACGTCGACGCGTTGAAATAGCACGCGCATTATCAACAGAGCCAAAATTTATTCTGCTCGATGAACCTTTTGCAGGTGTTGATCCGATTTCGGTTATTGATATTAAAAATATCATTGGTCAGTTACGTGATAGAGGATTAGGTGTTTTAATCACCGATCATAACGTACGTGAAACATTGGATGTCTGCCAACATTCTTACATTGTGAGTCACGGTGAAATTATTGCCATTGGCACACAAGATGAAATATTAGCCAACAAGCAGGTACAACAGGTGTATCTCGGTGAAGAATTTAAGTTATAGTTAATACTCAATTTGCATGGGAAATACATACATTGATGAAACCAGGGTTACAATTGAAAATGGGTCAGCAACTGACAATGACCCCACAATTACAGCAAGCAATAAAACTATTACAATTATCAACCCTTGATTTACAGCAAGAGATACAGAATGTGCTTGATGAAAATCCATTACTCGAACAAGACGATAACACCACGATTGAAGATGTAACAAAAGAAAAAGACAGTAGCCAAATAGATACCAGCGAAGCTATCACTCAACAAGAATTTTCAGAAGAGATACCCGATGAAAGTAATTGGGAAGAATCTTATGTGCCCGCACCAACCACGTCTATTTCTTCAGGCTCCGCAAATTATGAAGGTGAAGATAGCGTATACCAAGGTGAATCTTCCATTTCATTACAAGACCACCTCATCTGGCAAATGCAATTAACGCCTTTTACCGAAAATGATCTGTTAATTGCAACGGCTATTATCGATTCCATTGATGAATCTGGTTACTTAACCAGTACCTGTGAATCAATTTTAGAAGGTGTGAACAGTGAAATTGAAGATATCGAGCTTGATGAAATAGAAGTGGTTTTAAAACGTATTCAACACTTTGATCCGATTGGTGTGGCTGCAAAATCAACACAAGATTGCTTACAGATACAACTCCGTCATCTTGATGCAGAGACACCTTGGCGCACCGAAGCATTAATGATACTAGAGTTACATATCAATTTATTGGGTAATCATGATTATCGAACGCTGGCGCGAAAAACAAAATTGAAAGAGTCAGAACTGGCTGAGATCATGCGTTTAATTCGAACCTTAGAGCCACGACCTGGCAATCAGTTTGAAGATACACAAGCTCAATATATTGTACCCGATGTTTATGTCAAAAAGATTGCGGGTCAATGGCGCGTATCACTCAACCCTGATTGCAACCCTAACCTTTCCATTAATCAAAAATACGCCGATCTCTGTAAAGGTCAAATCAGTAAAAATGACTCGCAATTTATTAAGGGTAACCTGCAAGAGGCAAAGTGGTTTATCAAAAGCCTTGAAAGCCGTAACGAGACATTATTAAAAGTATCAAACTGCATCGTACAACAGCAGCAAGCTTTTTTTGAGTATGGTGATGAAGCGATGAAACCCATGGTATTGAATGACGTTGCTTTTGAAGTAGAAATGCATGAGTCAACCATCTCCCGTGTTACTACCCAAAAATTCATGCACACCCCACGGGGGATATATGAACTGAAATTTTTCTTTTCCAGCCATGTGGCAACGGAGAATGGTGGGGAATGCTCCTCTACTGCAATTCGAGCATTAATAAAGAAACTCGTAAATGCAGAATCAATATCAAAACCGCTGAGTGATAATAAAATTACACTGCTACTCGAAGAACAAGGAATAAAGGTGGCGCGACGTACCATCGCAAAATATAGAGAATCTTTAGGTATTCCGCCTTCTAATCAGCGTAAACAATTATTATGAGTAAAAGAGATTCAAAATCTAATCATTTAATATTGATTAATGTTAAGAAAATCCAATTTCTTGATAGCCATTATTTCTCAAACTGATAAACTCGCGCTAATTGTATCACTAGAAATAAATATTATGAAAATATCTGAATTATTAGATAAAGAATCTGTTTTTAACCAAGTTAGTTGCAGTAGTAAAAAAAGTATCTTAGAAAAAATTAGCCACATTGCAGCAGAAAAATTAAACATAGATGCGCAACAATTATTCGACTCGCTTATTGCACGTGAAAAAATCGGATCCACGGGTGTGGGTCATGGCATTGCTATTCCACACGTCAAAATAGATAGCGCTTACCCTGCAACCGCCATTTTTATGCTATGTAGCTCAGGCATTGATTATGATTCGTACGATGGTAATAAAGTAGATATTTTATTTGCCATATTTGTACCGGAAGATAAATGCCAGGAATACCTAAGCGCCCTTTCTGAAGTCAGTAAAAAGTTATTAGATAAGCCTTATTTACGCCAATTAAGAAAGGCAAAAAGTAATGAGGATTTATATCAACTTTTACAGAACGAATGATTTTTAGGGAATAAAATGAAATTAATCATCATCAGTGGTCGATCCGGTTCAGGAAAAACAATTGCATTGCATGTGCTTGAAGATCTTGGTTACAACTGCATTGATGGTGTTCCTTTTCAGCTATTAGAGCAACTTATCGACACTGTTGATGCTGCCCATAATAAGATTGCCATCACCCTAGATGTTCGAAATCTACCCAGTGAAGCCCCCTCAATTGAAAACCTGTTAGCAACGTTAAAAGAAAAAGTAGAGATTGATATCATCTACATTGATGCGATCAATAGCGAGCTACTTCGTCGTTATAGTGAGACCAGACGCCTACACCCATTATCAAAAAAGAAATTATCTTTATCACAAGCGTTAGAACGAGAAAAAGAACTTTTAGTGCCCCTAAAAAAATACGCGTCTCTTGAAATTGATACAACTAACCTATCTATCCACAACCTCAATGAACGCATTAAATTTTTCCTACAAGGTTCGAGCAAAAGCAATCTCTTAATTATTTTTCAATCCTTTGGTTTTAAATATAGCCACCCAGAAGAAGCGGACTATATGTTTGATGTGCGATTTTTACCGAACCCGCACTGGCAAGAAAACCTAAAAGAATTTAATGGGACAGAACAACCCGTTATCGATTATCTTGAATCATTTCCTATTGTCGAACAAACTGTTAAACAGATTGAAAGCCTCTTTCAATCGTGGATACCGCTGCTTGAAAATAACAATCGCAACTATGTGACTATCGCCATCGGCTGTACGGGAGGCAAACACCGCTCTGTTTATATCACTGAAAAAATTGCCAGCAGCTTTAGTAAAAAATATCAGGTACAAATTGAACACAAGTGTCTACATCAAAAATAAAGGTCAATAAAAAGTGGATCTCATTAAACAAACTATTACAATACAAAATAAGCTTGGATTACATACTCGCGCGACGATTAAATTGGTTGAATTAGTCAATGATTTTGATGCAAAGATCACCATTAGCCACCATGGTAAACTGGCCGATGCAGATAGTGTATTAGGCTTAATGGTACTGGAAACTTGCTATGGTCAAGAGATTGAAATTATTTCAACGGGTAGACAGGCAAAACAAGCAATGCAAGCCGTGACCAAATTAATAGAAGATAAATTTTTAGAAGAATAATCGCATTAGGGAGTGGAGATGCTGGAAAAAGCCAACTTAAAAAATACCCAGCAAGACCTCGATAAAGTGAATAAAGCGCTTGAAAGTGGGCTGTTTGTTCTTGCTCGTCGTATTATAGAAGAAATGCCAGCCTGTGATGTTGCACTTCTCTTAGAATCATCTCCTCCCGCCAATCGTAAAGTTCTCTGGAACCTCACGGATCACGATCAGCAAGGCGAAATCCTCGAAGAATTAAACGAAGATGCAAAAGACGGTATTATTAGCCTGATGGATGCAACTAACTTAGTTGCTGTTACAGAAGGCATGGATACGGATGATCTTGCTTATATTTTACGTGGCATTCCCGATAGCCTTTATCAAGCGGTACTAGAGCAGATGGATGCCCAAGATAGGCATCGTGTCGAGACCGCACTCGCCTACCCGGAAGATACTGCCGGGTCAATCATGAATACCGATACAATTACCTTACGCCCTGATGTATCAATTGATGTTGTTCTACGTTACCTACGCATTAAAGGAGAGCTTCCTGAGGTAACAGATACGCTTTATGTCGTTAATTCAGATGATCACCTTATCGGTAATATGCCGCTCTCTACATTGCTCACCGTGAACCCTTCTCTTTCTGTCGCCGATGTGATGAATACTAATACAGCGAGCTTATTTGCTGAGATGCCGGAACTTGAAATTAGCAAACTCTTCGAACGTCATGATTGGATTTCGGCACCGGTTGTCGATCATAATAATCAACTATTGGGTCGTATTACTATTGATGATGTGGTTGATATTATTCGCGAGAATGCTGAACATTCAATGATGGGTATGGCTGGTATGGACGATGATGAAGATACCTTTGCACCTATTTTACCCAGTGCTAAACGCCGTACGGTATGGTTATCCATTAACTTAATCGCGGCTTTTATCGCCGCTTCTGTTTCTAATATGTTTGAAGCAACACTCGAACAGGTTGCCACCTTAGCAGTGTTAATGACTATCGTACCCAGTATGGGTGGTATTGCAGGAAATCAAACCTTAGCATTAGTTATCCGTGGTATTGCTGTCGGGCATATCAGTAATAGCAATGCTCGCTGGTTAATTGGCAAAGAAGCGGCTATTGGAGTATTAAACGGTATGGTTTGGGCGATACTCGTTGCCACAGCAGTGGTACTGTGGAAAGGAGATTTAGCCGTTGGACTTATTATTGCGGGTGCTATGTTTATCAATCTCTCGGTCGCAGGGGTTGCGGGTGTGACCATCCCTCTGCTTATGCATAAATACAAAATAGACCCTGCATTAGCAGGTGGCATGGCACTCACAACCGTCACAGACGTAATAGGACTGTTCTCATTTTTAGGCATGGCCACACTAGTATTAAAGCACTGAGTCGCTTCAGAGAGCATTTCTGATCCCTTTTGACTGGTCAAAAGCCTTATCAAACTAGCTTATAAACTCAAGCCAAGACTCAAGTAAATGTTTCAAGTCCTCTAGCCCACAACCGGCTTCTAGTTCAGCATTATAAAATGATAAATCTTGTTCTAATTGATCATCTTCTTGGTGCTCCATCAAGCGATGATTAATGACTTGTGCTTCGGCATGACTTAGCAATAAACTGAACTCACTGCCCGCGAGCTTATAGTCGCCGATAACTCTGTTTTGTAATAAATTAATCTGTGTGATTAATCCTTCAACCCAATCAATAGATTGACCTTCCATCTCAAGCCAAGTTGCAAAGGCTTCATGATCCATTTCTGTTTGCACCGTTGCTTGTCCGGTAATAAAATCTTTTCTAAATTCAAATTCCATTTTAGTGCCTTCGTTAAAACAAAAAAGGCCCCCATGTTACCATGGGAGCCTTTATAAATAATGGGGTATTAACTATTAACAGCTTGAGTTTGACTGACACTTTCTAAAATATCGGTTGGGACCAGTTCATATGCTGCTTGTGGTTTTAACACAACATTTGATTTAGTTGCAACCATTAGCATCTGTTTTAAACGACTCGTTTCAAAAGGTTTTAGTAACAAACCTTGCACATCAAGCAAGCTATTTAAACCGAGAAGTTCACGTTGTACGTCAAAGTGTGAACTTAAAATACAAATATCAGCCGCCGCAGATGTTTTTCCTGTACGAATATTTTTGATTAATTCAAGACCTGAATTATCAGATAATAATGTATCAATGATAACCAGATCAAAATCTTGCAATGCAACAGAGCGTTCGGCTTCAATAGTTGTAGCAACACCTTCAACATATGCAACATCTAAACTTTCTAATAGTTCGATTAATTGAATACGTTGCGATGCTTCGGCTTCAACAACTAAGACTTTCATTGCAGTGATCACATTTGCTGAACCTTCAGAGTGTATCATTGGAGAAATATTATTTTCAGAAATTCCAACACCTTCCATGCGTGCAATGTAGCCACGTTTGGGAATGGTCGATATATTTAAGCCGTGTAAGCTTAACGTACCAATACTCTTACGTAATTGAGAGATATGTTGGTTAATAGTATGGTCTGTCACTAAACGTCCCCATACATGTTGCGCAAGATCTTCGCGCGTTACCACTGTATTTACATTTTTGCATAAAAAATGAAGCAGTGATGTACGTAAAGGACCGAGGTAAACTTTGCGGTTTCCATGAATTAAACTATTTTGACTGGTATCAATGTGGTATTCACCCACAATTAAACTTTTCTCTAACATAATAGTACCCAATTTTATGATTATTTAATTTATATGAACAAAATAGAAAATAGAATGACTTGTGACTGAAAATGGTATTTTCATCATATTTTGAGCATATTATTTATTTATTTGTTTGTTATCAATAATGGACTGTTTGTACAGTCTCTGCTTTTTGTCATCTATATAACATAATATCAATTTTTACTAAAAGAACAAGAAAATTTATCGTATTTAATATTGCTGTCATGCAACGATGTTACCCATACATTTATTAATCAAAGACTTACATTTATGTATCACTAAAAAAATAAATTACATTGCATTTAAAACGTAAAAAAACCTATTTCCAAATAATGGCAATAGGTTTTTTTCAACGCGAAAAAATTAAATGGCTATTTTTATAAAATAAAAAACAAACCGACCAAGATTATGCCTCTTTAATTGGTATTATCGTATCCGCTTTATCCGTATAACTTTGAATTTGATCAAAGTTTAAATAACGATATGTCTCTGATGCAGTTGCATCTAATGTTTTAGCATATTTCATATATTCATCAACCGTTGGTAATTTACCTTCAATAGCGGCAACCGCGGCAAGTTCTGCTGAACTAAGATAAACATTTGCATTATTACCTAAACGGTTAGGGAAATTACGTGTAGACGTTGAAACAACCGTAGTGTTATCACCAACACGGGCTTGGTTACCCATACATAATGAACAACCAGGCATCTCGGTACGTGCACCCACTTTACCAAAGATACTGTAATAACCTTCATCAGAAAGTTGTTTTGCATCCATTTTGGTAGGAGGGGCAATCCATAAACGTGTGGGTAATTGACCACCAAATTTCTCAAGTAAATTACCCGCCGCACGAAAATGACCAATATTTGTCATGCAAGAACCGATAAAGACTTCATCAATTTTTTGACCTGCAACTGCCGATAATAGTTTCACATCATCTGGATCATTAGGGCAAGCAACAATTGGTTCTTTCACCTCGTTTAGGTCGATTTCAATAATAGCTGCATATTCTGCATCTTTATCGGCTTCCATTAATTCAGGGTTTGCAAGCCATGCCTGCATCTCGGTGATACGTCGCGAAATAGTACGTACATCACCATAGTTTTCAGCAATCATCCATTTGAGCATGACGATATTAGAGTTTAAGTACTCTATTATTGGCTCTTTATCAAGTTTGATAGAACAACCTGCGGCACTTCGCTCAGCGGATGAATCAGACAACTCAAACGCTTGCTCAACTTTCAGTTGTGACAATCCCTCAATCTCTAATATACGACCAGAAAACACATTGATTTTTCCCGCTTTCTCTACGCTTAAATACCCCTCTTTAATTGCTTGAAGTGGGATTGCATTGACCAAGTCTCGTAATGTAATGCCCGGCTGTAATTCACCACTGAAGCGCACTAAGACGGACTCTGGCATATCCAGTGGCATGACCCCCGTAGCGGCAGCAAATGCAACTAAACCTGAACCAGCTGGGAAAGAGATACCTATCGGGAAACGTGTATGTGAGTCACCACCAGTACCAACAGTATCAGGCGTTAACATACGGTTTAACCAGGAATGGATAACACCATCCCCTGGGCGTAATGAAACACCACCGCGGTTCATAATGAAATCAGGAAGGGTGTGATGAGTGATCACGTCTATCGGTTTAGGATAAGCTCCGGTATGACAGAAAGACTGCATCACTAAATCTGCTGAAAAACCTAAACACGCTAAATCCTTTAGCTCATCACGTGTCATTGGACCAGTTGTATCTTGTGATCCTACGGTGGTCATTTTGGGCTCACAGTACTGCCCCGCACGAATACCCTCTGTACCACATGCTTTACCCACCATTTTCTGTGCAAGTGTGTATCCCTTGCTTGACGCTTTTGTTTCAACAGGGAGTTGGAATGTGCTTGAGACATCTAAACCTAACGATTTACGTGCCCGCTCAGTTAAGCCACGACCAATAATAAGTGGAATTCGACCACCGGCACGTACTTCATCGAGAATGATATTGGTTTTCAGTGCAAACTCAGCGATCAGTGCATCGGTTGCACTATTTTTGACCACGCCTTGATGCGGATAAATATCAATCACATCACCCGTATTTAATTTACTCACATCCATTTCGATTGGCAGCGCACCCGAATCTTCCATGGTATTAAAGAAGATTGGCGCAATTTTATTACCAATACAGACCCCACCAGCACGTTTATTTGGTACATAAGGAACATCATCACCCATAAACCATAAAACAGAGTTTGTTGCCGATTTACGTGAAGAACCAGTACCAACAACATCACCGACGTAAACTAGTTGGTGTCCTTTTTCTTTTAATGTGGCAATTTGTTTAATTGGACCAACAATACCTTCATCGTCAGCTTTAATGCCATCACGCGATATTTTTAACATTGCTAAGGCATGTAATGGAATATCTGGACGAGACCAGGCATCCGGCGCTGGAGATAGATCATCCGTATTGGTTTCACCGGTGACTTTAAATACCGTCATAGTGATTTTTTCAGCAACAGCAGGTTTATCTAAAAACCACTGCGCATCCGCCCAAGATTGCATCACTTGTTGTGCAAAAGCATTACCTGATTTTGCTTTTTCTTCAACATCATAAAACGCATCAAACATTAATAATGTATGTGCCAGTGCTTTAACCGCTATCGGTGCCAATTCATCATTATCAAGTTGCTTGATTAAAGATTCAATATTGTAACCACCCTGCATTGTACCAAGCAACTGAACAGCAAGTTCAGGAGAGACAATTGGCGACTTAATTTCTTTGGCTGCAATGGCAGATAAAAAGCCAGCTTTTACATAAGCGGCTTCATCGACACCTGGAGGAATACGGTTTTCTAAAAGATCGATAATGAAGGATTCTTCACCCTGCGGTGGATTTTTTAATAGTTCAACTAATGCAGCGGTTTGTTCTGCATTGAGTGGTTGCGGTACAATGCCTAATGCGGCACGCTCTTCAACATGTTTACGGTAATCTTTTAGCACAATAAATAACCTCTAGTTTCAGCGAGCATTCTCACTTTTATTGGAATCGTTATATTTTCACATATTATATCTTATCAGCCCTATAAATTAAACGAATTGGCTCATTGCTCACCAAAAAGTTACAAAAATGTTAACGAAAACACATTCACTTTATAATCATCATAAAAAAGTAATATAAATTCAGACGTTTAGATGAGAAAACAAGAAAGAGCAGTATATTAGTTAAGTAATTGTTATAACCAAAGAGTGGTAAAAGAAGCGATCCTTACAGGCTTAAATTATTGCGATCCGGGTTGTGGATGCTGGAGTGAGAATTATTTCCCCGGTAATTCACACCTTAATAGTACGTATTTCCTGTGCACAACAGGTGGTCACTTCACTAGGTAACGGTTACTTTTTTAGTTAGGAAATAAATAATTGAGTTAACGGTCATTTTAAGCAGTAAAATAATAAGATAATGGGCGATTATGATAAGAAATACGATTTAAGCGCATAAAAAAGGCTTGTTAGCGCAATGATAACAAGCCTTTTTTCTATATGATAAGGTGATTATTTACGTTTAACCGCTTTTGCATTTGGAAGATCAGTAATTGAACCTTCGTAGATTTCAGCAGCAAGACCAACAGACTCATGTAATGTTGGGTGAGCATGGATAGTTAATGCAATATCTTCCGCATCACAACCCATTTCAATTGCCAAACCAATTTCACCCAGTAACTCACCGGCGTTGCTACCCACAACCGCGCCACCAATGATACGGTGTGTCTCTTTATCAAAGATAAGTTTAGTCATACCTTCAGAGCAATCAGATGCAATAGCACGACCAGAAGCGGCCCAAGGGAACACTGATTTCTCAAAGTTGATCCCTTGCTCTTTTGCTTCTTTCTCCGTTAAACCAACCCATGCCATTTCAGGCTCAGTATAAGCAATTGAAGGGATCGTTTTTGGATCAAAGAAATGTTTCTTACCAGAGATAACCTCAGCAGCCACATGCCCTTCATGCACACCTTTATGAGCAAGCATGGGTTGACCAACGATATCACCGATAGCATGGATATGCGGTACATTAGTGCGCATCTGCTTATCCACTTCGATGAAACCACGTTCCGTCACCGTAATACCTGCTTTTTCAGCATCCAGTGATAAACCGTTTGGTACACGACCCACCGCAACTAATACAGCATCGTAAGCTTTCGCTTCTGCGGGGGCATTTTTACCTTCAAAAGAAACGTATAAAGCATCTTCTTTCGCTTCAACAGCCGTTACTTTTGTTTCTAACATGATATTGAATTTATTTTTCACTTTTTTAGTGTAAATTTGCACAATATCTTTATCAGCGGCAGGGACAAGTTGATCAGCAAATTCGACAACATCAACATCTGAACCAAGTGATTTGTAGACGGTTCCCATTTCAAGACCAATAATACCACCACCTAAAACAAGTAGGCGTTTAGGCACAGATTTAAGTTCAAGTGCATCGGTTGAATCCCAAACACGTGGGTCATCATGTGGAATAAACGGTAATTTAACCGGGCGAGAACCAGCTGCGATAACCGCATTATCAAAGGTAATGGTTGTTTGCTCTTTTTCGCCTTCTACAACAATAGTATTTGCACCCGTAAACTTACCAAAACCATTCACCACGGTTACTTTACGCATTTTTGCCATGCCTTGTAGACCACTGGTTAATTGTGTGACTACTTTTTCTTTCCAGATACGGATTTTATCAACATCAGTAGTAGGCTCGCCAAATAACACACCATGTTCAGAAAGTGCTTTCGCTTCTTCAATTACTTTTGATACATGTAAAAGTGCTTTTGATGGAATACAACCCACATTTAAACACACACCACCTAAGGTACTGAATTTTTCAACGATGACGGTTTCTAAACCTAAATCTGCTGCGCGGAATGCTGCTGAATAACCAGCAGGGCCTGAGCCTAATACCACAACTTGTGCTTTGATCTCTTTACTCATTTTGACCTCTTTTTTGATCCAACCTTGGACCACTATAATATGAACGTTTAAAATAGAAGTTAATTCTATTTAAATGTAAAATGAATGTAAAACAAAAGGTCGGCAAATGCCGACCAGTTAACACTATTACAGGATCAGAGTACGTAAATCTGACAAGTAATTGTTTATTGCGGTAATAAAGCGTGCACCATCTGCACCATCAATAACACGATGGTCATATGAAAGAGCCAATGGCACCATTAAACGTGGCGTAAATTCAGTTCCACTCCAAAGCGGTTTCATTGCTGATTTTGAAACACCTAAAATCGCCACTTCAGGTGCATTAACGATAGGTGTAAATTGTGTTCCACCGATACCACCCAGACTTGATATGCTCATGCTTCCGCCTTGCATATCTTTAGTGGTCAGTTTACCAGAGCGCGCTTTCTTAGAAATCTCACCCAGTTCACGAGAAATTTCGTAAATACCTTTGTTAATAACATCTTTAACAACAGGTACAACGAGCCCGTTTGGTGTATCAACCGCAATACCGATATTAATATATTTCTTCAAAATAACACTTTCACCATCCGTTGACAGTGAGGCATTAAAGTTAGGGTATTCTTTCAGTGCTTTTGCAACCGCTTTCATCATAAAGACTAACGGGCTAATTTTCAGACCTAAGTCTTGTTTAGCAGCAATTGCATTTTGCTCTTTACGGAACGCTTCTAATTCAGTGATATCGACTTCGTCAAACTGTGTAACGTGTGGGATAGTTACCCAGTTACGGTGCAGTGTTGGGCCAGAGATTTTTTGAATGCGTGACAGCGGTTTAATTTCTATCTCGCCAAATTTAGAGTAATCAATGTTAGCGTAAGGAAGTACTTGTAAACCACCTGCACCACCGCCACTTTTAGCGATGGCTAATTGCGCTTTAACAAATGCCTGTACATCATCTTTAGTGACCCGACCTTTAGGTCCAGTCGCCACTACTTTTGTTAAATCTAAATCAAACTCACGTGCAACACGGCGTACTGATGGTGAAGCTTTAATATTACCCGCCGACACAACTTCTGCAGGCTTAGCTGGGGCAACTTTAGGTGCAGCAGGAGCAGATGCAGGCGTTGTGGTTGATGTTGCAGCCGGTGTTGCCGGTGCGCCACCCGTGGCTTCAACGATTAGAATTAAAGTGCCTTCAGAGACTTTATCGCCTGATGCAACTTTAATTTCTTTTACAATACCAGCAAACGGTGCAGGTACATCCATTGATGCTTTATCCCCTTCAACAGAAAGGATATCTTGGTCTTCTGCGATAACATCACCAACAGAAACTAAGACTTCTGTCACTTCAACTTCATCACCACCGATATCTGGAACACAAACTTCTTTGAGCTCACCAGTCGCAGCAGGTATTGCTTCCGCGGCAGGTGCATCCGTTGCCGTTGCGACGCCACCAACCTCAATAATTAATACCAGTTGACCTTCAGAAACGCTATCACCCACGTTCATTTTTATTTCTTTAACCGTCCCAGCAAATGGAGCCGGTACATCCATTGAAGCTTTATCGCCTTCAATTGAGATGACATCTTGATCTTCAATGATAACATCACCAACAGAAACTAAGATTTCAGTAACATCAGCAGCATCAGCACCAATATCAGGGAGTAAAAATTCTTTTAATTCAGACATAATAATTTTCCTAATTAATCAAACAAGCACAGTATTCTCTGTGCTCAATTTAAAATATGGTTTATGCAAACAGAGGATTAACTTTGTTTGTATCAATATCAAACTTAGCAATCGCTTCTGTTACAACAGATGCTTTAATATCACCGCGTTTTGCAAGTTCACTAAGCGCAGCAACAACAACATAACTTGCATTAACTTCAAAGTGACGACGAAGGTTGGCACGACTATCACTACGACCGAAACCATCCGTGCCTAATACTTTGTATGTATCAGAGGGGATAAAGGCACGTACTTGCTCTGCGTAGTTTTTCATATAATCCGTTGCGGCAATTGTTGGCTCATTACCTAATACAGTGCTGATATATGCAACTTTTTGCTCACCTTCTGGGTTTAACATGTTATCACGTTCAATATTTTGACCGTCACGTGTTAATTCGTTAAATGAAGTCACCGAGAAGACATCTGATCCTACATTGTACTCTTTACTTAAAATCACAGCCGCTTTACGCACTTCATTCATAATAGTACCAGAGCTCAATAGCTGAACTTTATTGTTACCTTGATGAGATTCAAGTTTGTAAATACCTTTGCGGATACCGTTTTCAGCACCCTCTGGCATTGCTGGCATTGCGTAGTTTTCATTCATAACGGTTAAGTAATAGAAAACATTTTCTGGATTGTCGCCATACATACGCTCAATACCATGTTGTATAATAACAGCAAGCTCGTAAGCAAAGGTTGGATCGTAAGAGACACAATTCGGGATGGTATTTGCTTGAATATGACTGTGGCCATCTTCATGCTGTAGACCTTCACCATTAAGCGTTGTACGACCTGCTGTGGCCCCTAAAAGGAAACCACGTGCTTGTTGATCGCCCGCTAACCAAGCCATATCACCAATACGTTGGAAACCAAACATAGAGTAGTAAATATAGAATGGAATCATTGGTAAATCATTAGTGCTGTAAGACGTGGCAGCGGCAACCCAAGAAGCCATAGAGCCGAGCTCATTGATACCCTCTTGTAATACTTGCCCGGATGTTGCCTCTTTATAATAAGAAACAACACCGCGATCTTCAGGCGTATATTCTTGGCCATCTGGGTTGTAAATACCCACTTGGCGGAACAGACCTTCCATACCAAAGGTACGCGCTTCATCACAGATGATTGGCACGATATGTTTACCGATAGCTTTATCTTTTAATAAGATATTTAAAATACGCACGTAAGCCATGGTTGTTGATATATCACGTTTCTGCTCTTGTAAAAGAGGTGCAAAATTCTGCAATGTTGGCACCGCCATTTTTTCAGAAAAATGACGTAAACGTTGTGGCGTGTAACCGTGTAATTCAGTACGGCGAGCATGTAAATAGGTATGCTCAGGCGTGCCTTTTTCCAGTGTTAAATAAGGGAGCTCAGAGGCTTTTTCATTACTGACTAAGTCCTGTAAACCTAAACGATCTCGTAGGCTTTGGATATGTGATTCATTCATTTTTTTCACGCCGTGAGCAATATTTTTACCCTCAGCGGCAGCGCCCATTCCGTAGCCTTTAACGGTTTTAGCAAGAATAACGGTTGGTTGACCAACCGTATCTTCTGCATTTTTGAAAGCAGCATACAGTTTAGAGGAGTCATGACCACCACGTTTCAGTGCGAAGATTTCATCATCGCTCATATCAGCAACGAGTGCAGCTGTTTCAGGGTATTTACCAAAGAAATGTTCACGCACGTAAGCACCATCTTTTGACTTAAATGTTTGGTAATCACCATCAACGGTTTCTTCCATCAATTGTAATAATTTACCCGAGGTATCTTGAGCAAGTAACGCATCCCAGTTCCCCCCCCAGATAACTTTAACAACATTCCAACCCGCACCTGTAAAGAGGCCTTCTAGTTCTTGAATGATACTACCGTTACCAATGACTGGGCCATCTAAGCGCTGTAGGTTACAGTTAACTAAGAAACATAAATTATCAAGTTTTTCACGGGCAGCAAATGATAATGAACCACGAGATTCTGGCTCATCCATTTCACCATCACCAAGGAAAGCGTAAACACGTTGTGACGTTGTATCTTTAAGACCACGACCATTTAAGTATTTTAAGAAACGCGCTTGATAGATAGAAGTAATTGGACCCAGTCCCATTGAAACCGTTGGGAACTGCCAAAACTCAGGTAATAACTTAGGATGAGGATATGAAGGTAGGCCTTGTCCATCAACTTCTTGACGGAAATTATCAAGTTGTGCAGCACTTAAACGCCCTTCAACAAAAGCACGCGCATAAATTCCCGGTGAGATGTGCCCTTGGTAATACACTAAATCACCACCATCCGTTGCATTGGGTGCGCGGAAAAAATGGTTAAAACAAACTTCATAAAATGCGGCAGCTGACTGATAAGAAGCCATATGCCCCCCTAAGTCGAGGTCTTTCTTAGAAGCTCGCATGACTATCATGATTGCGTTCCAGCGAATGATTGAGCGGATACGTTGCTCAAGTTTTTGATCACCAGGATAAGCAGGTTGTTGGGTGACAGGGATAGTATTTACATAGTTGGTGGTAATACCATGTGGCAGGTTAACACCTTTATCACGTGCTTGCGCTATCACTTTTTCAAGGATAAATTGTGCACGTTCAGAGCCTTCATCTTCAAGAATGTTGGCTAGTGCATCAAGCCACTCTGAAGTTTCTTGTGCATCAATATCACTGTTTAAGATGTCAGTCATGACACTTTCCTTTTCTATACTTAATGTATCTCAGCCATAGAGCTAAGCATTTGATTTTGTATTATTTCAATTAATCGACTACCCTCAGGCAAACACCAATTAAAATAATTACCCATGTGATTTATTAAAGGTCTAAAAACACCCTAGTTGGTGTTAAAAAAACTCTCTTCACGTAATATCACAGAACGTGTTTATTCAATGTACATAAGATCTGTACTGACAATTTTGAGCAACGTTTGGTCATTTAGAAAATCGCATTCAACAAATAGTGAGCTTGATGCTTATAAAACCATAACCATTCAGCATTCCATAAAAGCTAACCATTTAAGGATTAACAGAGTGAATCAATCACAAGGTTATCATGTTACACCTTGCCTTGGTGTCCAAACTCGTGACTGAACAAAGCATTTTGATTGGTAACAGAGATAAGTCCTTATTTTTCGTGCTTGTTAAATTTATAGATAACAAGACTTTATTTTATATAATTCCTCGGATGTGCGTCGTAAAATAGCAGAAATTAAGTAGAAAATTCTGCTAAAGCATCACGAAATCAAGTCAGCCATATTGAGGTTTAGGGTGAGTATTTTCTTTGCCCCTAGACGTTATAGCTTCAAATAATATAGATGAAATACATAAAACGCTTTAGCCAGCGGGTGCTAAACAGGTCACTTTTCAGCTCATTGTAATGAGTCTTCTAAAAGCATACCTTTAATACGATATTCATGACCTCTGCTCATTTAGTTGTTTGATTTTCACCTAAGACATCATGCTCTATATATAGCTATATTGCAAAATGGTGTGAGCAATTATCTGTTGACATGAAATTAACAACTTTTTAAAAAAAAGTCTAGTAAAGTCTGATCTAACCCACAATAAAACGGTATATAGAACCAGTTTTGACTTATTTAGAACAAAACGTAAAATAAATCGGCGCAATCTAGTCTGTTTGTTAGCGACATTGAGTAATATCAATACAAAAAAAGACTGTAAGTTACTTAATTGTTAAAATAAATATATGACCCTATCATTCAAAATGCAAAAATGAGTAAGTCGTGATATGCACCATTTTTCGGCAGAAAATAGAAAGTTTAACCTCAATCAAAGGTAAGTATGTTCGTTAATATTGTGCACAAATAACAAACTAGCTCAACGCGTAAAGTTGATGTAAATGGCGCGTCCATTTACCAAACTTCCAACGAAGAAATAGTTTGTTATTTTACTGACCAAACGTAGCTCAATTCTGCGAAAGGTCTAACAGCTTACGCAGCGCAACTTGGCACATACTAAACTCAGGATTACTGACCGCGAGCATCGAATCCGCCATGCGTTGCCAACGTTCAGAGAGAATATGGTGTGAAGTATGCCATTCAACAAAAGCATCACTAATATCAACCCCCTCTTTTACTTTTTCTAGTATCGCTCTACTGATGCGTAATTGTTGCCATTCTAAATCATCACGCATCGCTTCTCTTGCTAATGATTGCCAATAACTTTCTCCTGGTAACAAGTTTAGTTGTTTGCCGATACCAAAAAGTTTTAAGGACTCACCACTATGGAAGTATACTTGTAATGCTTGCTCTGGTTCTATCGATACTTTTTTGGCTATCGAAATAACCCCTAACATAGCATAAATTTGATCACTACTTGCTAAGGAGGCAGCTAAACGATGGGGCACATTATCCGCCACTAAACAATCAATCACGGTTTGACGATTCTCAATCGAGCTACCAATTAACAGTGAATCAAGTTGTGCAACTAAACTTGCTAACGGGGCCTGATAAAGTTTAACAAGGGTGCCCGTGTCTAAATCACTGCGATGATTACGTACTAACCAACGTGTTGCATGACGCACCATACGCTTTAATCGCTCAATCAATATACTTTGCACTTCAACACTGACAATATTGTCTAAAGCTTCAATAGCTTGCAATGTTTTAGTCATTGAGAAAATATCTCTTGCAGCCACCCACGCTTTACAAACATCTAAAAAGGAACAACCGACACTTGCCATCATTCGCTGTGTAAATGTTGGCCCCATGCAATTAAACAGATCATTGCTAATTTGTGTCGCCACAATTTCACCGACTAATGGATGCTGATGGATCTCTTTTTTATATTGCTTAACCAATGAAGCAGGGAATATTTTTTCCGCTTCTTTTAATAGATAAGGATCATCTGCCACTTTTTCAATTGCTAACGCTTCTTTTAACTCATTTTTAGCATAGGAAAGCATCACCGCAATACTAGGGCGTGTTAAACCCCGCCGCATACTTTTATATTCGTTTAACTCCTCATCGCTAGGAATAAACTCCAAGGTACGATTTAGTTTTCCTTTTTCTTCTAGATCAACAATTAAGCGACGGTATTCCTCAATGCGTTTATCACTGTCAAAATAAGAAAGGCTGATTGATTGTGCTTGTCGATAATTATTGACCAATACAAGTTGTGCAATTTCATCGGTCATTTTTACTAACCAAACATTACGCTGTTTAACGGTTAAATCACCTTTCGAGACTATTCTATCAAGTAAAATTTTAATATTTACTTCTAAATCAGAACAGTTAACACCGGCAGCATTATCAATGGCATCGGTAAAACAGAGCCCTCCTTTATGTGCATATTCTATACGTGCACATTGTGTGAAGCCTAAATTCCCACCTTCTCCAATAACAGAACAACGTAGCTCAGCGCCATTGATGCGTAAAAGATCATTGGCTTTATCACCGACATCCCCATGGGTCTCCATTTCACCTTTCACATAAGTACCGATCCCACCATTCCACAGTAAATCCACCTGTGCCTTTAATAAAAGAGTAATAAGCTCAGCGGGGGTTACTTGTTTTTGGTAAATATCAAATCGTTTCGCCATTTCAGGGCTAACCTTGATCGATTTAGCCGATCGCTCAAAAACACCTCCTCCTTGAGAAATGAGGTTTTTATCGTAATCATTCCAACCTGTACGAGGCGTTTCAAAAAGCCGTAAGCGCTCATTAAAGCTTATCTCGAGATCCTTCGGTGATGGATCAATAAAAATATGTAAATGATTAAATGCGCCCAGTAGTGAAATACATTTAGAGCTCAGCATACCATTACCAAATACATCCCCTGCCATATCACCAATACCAATCACGCTGATGGGTACTGTTTGCACATCAATCTCTAAACTACGAAAGTGGCGTTGCACACTGATCCATGCCCCGCGGGCAGTAATACCCATTTTTTTATGATCATAACCATTACTGCCACCTGAGGCAAAAGCATCATTAAGCCAAAAGTGCTTATCAGTCGCCAATTTATTAGCAATATCAGAAAAAGTAGCGGTGCCTTTATCTGCGGCAACAACAAGGTAAGGATCATCACTGTCATAACGAACCACATCAAGTGGCGGGATCACTTTTCCTGCCTCAATATTATCAGTAAGACTCAGTAACGCATTAATAAATATTTTATAGCAGCTAATGCCCTCTGCCATAAAAGTCTCTCTGTCCATTTTAGGATTAAGTTTTTTAGCAACAAAACCACCTTTTGCACCCACAGGTACAATCACAGAGTTTTTAACCTGTTGTGCTTTCACCAGACCCAGCACTTCAGTACGGAAATCTTCACCTCTATCGGACCAACGCAAACCACCACGCGCGACTTTGCCACCCCGTAGGTGCACCCCTTCGATACGTGGTGAGTAAACAAATATCTCATAATTTAAACGCGGTAGAGGGATATCAGTGATGAGGTTATGGTCAAATTTAAAACTGAGATAATCATGAGGCTTACCCTCGTGCTGTTGAAAGTAGTTGCAGCGCACGGTGGCCATAATAAGCTCTACGTATTTTCGTAAGACCCTATCTTCATTAAGATTGCTCACATCATTTAAGGCCGTTAAAATTTTCTGTTGTAATTTTTCCTGCTTGGCAAGATCGCAAATATTGTTAGGATCAAAACGTATATTAAATAACGCCACAATCTCTTTTACTAATTTATTATGTACAAGTAATGTTTTAGCAATAGAAAAATGACTAAAGCCAAAGCAGAGCTGTTTTAAATACTTTGCATAAGCACGTAACATCTCAATATCACGATAAGTAAGCCCTGCACCTAATATCAATTTATTAAAGGAATCATTATCGGTTTTTGCATACCAAACCGATAAAAAGGCATCGGCAAAAAGATCTCTATATTTCTCTGGATTAAAGTTTTTCGACTGTGAATAGAGCAAAGTAAAATCATATAACCAAAAAGAGTTTTCCTCATAAGGAGTCACTTTATAAGGGTACTCTTCAGCAACTTTAAGGCCCATATTCTCTAATATAGGGATTAAATCTGATAGTAACAAAGCACCATTCTGATGGAATAGCTTCAATTTTAACTCACTACTATTCGCTTCCATAGAGCGATAAAAATGCAACGCCATGAATTTTTCTGGATTGTGATATAAAGAATCAATACGTTCAATATCAGTCACTGCAACACGTGAGCTAAAGGAGTCCTGATAGCTCGTTGGAAAAGCTTCATTATATTTTTTAGAGAGTTTAACGCCGACCTCCTCTCCAAATTGATCAATCAACGCATCATGTAGTTCCTCATCCCAACGCTTGGTGAGTTGCTTCATCCTCTTCTCAATCGCTTGTTCTTCTAAGGGTTGATTAAGTGGTGATTTCAAGCGAAATTCAACACGTAAACGAGCAAGGTTTGATTCACTTAAATAGGTTTGAAAATCAATATCTTCAACCTCTAACGTACGGCAAATAAGGCGTTCAAAAGTAAGCCTTACTTTGGTATTATAAATATCACGTGGTACATATAAAGTGGCAATAACAAATTGTTTATTACCCGTACAACGCATGAATAATTTGAACTCTTTGCGTTCTTGCACGTGTAAGACTTCGACGACATTATTTAATAACGTTTTTTCATTGCATAACAGCAGATCTTCAACGGGAAAGGTATAAAGTATTTGTGTGAGTTCTTTAAAATAGTGGCTACCTTGACTATAACCTGATTGTAGCAAGACATTATCTATTTTGTGGCGAACAATAGGGATATGCTTTGGGCTACCGCTGTAAACAGAAGAAGTATATAAACCGACGATCCGTAATCCTGAAAGCAACTCGCCCTGCTCATTAAAACGTTTAATATAAATAACATCAAGATAAGCCGATCGATGTACCATTGCACGCTTTGATGCTTTACTAAAGTGGATAAGGGATTTATTTTTTAATGTCTTAAAATATTCAAAGGGAAGCGCTTCCTGCAAAAAATCATCACGCTTTAATAACCCTAATTGGCTATTTTCAACGCCGAGAATAGCGCCATCTTGTACAATAAACTGGTCGCTACCAATAAAGCAGAAGTGATCACTTAACAACCAAGTTAAAAAGGTTTGCTGCTCTATAATATCATCTATTTGTAAACTGAATTTATCCTTCTGGCTCCATTTCAGTTCAGTGCTCACTTTTTTAGTTAATAAAGAAAAATCATCAACCACTAAATCCACATCAAAGAGTGCATTTTCAATTATCTTTTGAATATTTTCTCGTTCAGCACTGGCACTGGTTTGCACTATCTCAAAATAGAGTAACAATTCATCGGCAGAATCTGCACTAAGCGAAGTTAATTTTCCGGCCTTATTACGCAGGCTTTTTATTTCACTATAAAAAACACGATGCAATTTAATATTTAAATCCTTAAACAGCAATTTTAAAGTATCAATAACAAAAGGAACATTACGGCACAATACGCTAATAACCGTGTGCAGAGACTGCCACTCATCCTGTTCAACATCAGGATTAAATACTTTTATTTTTGCAGCGGGTCCCTTACGAACTGATATTTCACGCCATAATGAAACCGTTAAACCGTTGAGGTTTTCTTGAGAAATTTTAATCAGATCCGTAAGTGGGACATCTTGGTAAACACTGTTAATGAATATTTGTAAGGTTGCTTGCTCTTTTTCAGAGAAATGTTTTTTTAATTGAGTAAATATTTGCTCTAAGATATCATTTTTCTGGTTAAGAATAGAAGTCATAAGCATCACCTAGATTATGGTTGGTAAAGCTTAACATTAGGTTAAATCAATTATTTTACAACTGTTTATTACCAAAAATGGAACCATCATTGACACTATTTTTTTCATTCTAAAAATCTCTGTTTTAACACCCGCACAAACAATACAAATAGTGGATAACAACACACGCAATAATGATCTAAAAAAAGTAAGGTTAAGCTTAA
>JBAHZV010000051.1:0-11124 GCA_037132845.1 Psychromonas sp. | reverse complement strand
TGTAGTTTCATTGTTTTCTTCCAAGTTATTAGCATGAATGCTATTGTAAAAAATGTTCTCAATTTAGGAATTTGATATTAATGTAATTTTACTTATGTTACGTCTAAGTATTTACCGCATTAATAATGAGTGAATAGTTGTAGCACTGTCACCCGCTTTGTCTTTATTAATAATTGTAAGGTCGATATCGCCATTCATGTTAACTGACATCTGATCGTTCTTAAGTAAATAGATACCGCCAGCAAATGCTGAACTAGTGGCTAATAGTGATGGAATAATGACTGCAAGAATTACCTTTTTCATTTTAAACTTCCCTATATTTATTTGATTAAAAAACATTCATTAATTTGCAACGTACGATTTCGTACTGCAACCGCAACTACAATTAACTTATTATTAACTTATTATTAATTTATTATTAATTTATAATGCGTTCAGTTAAAGCGTTGATGGCTAATAACTTAAACTGAGCCTATCACTTGATATATTTTGTTGCAAGAATGTTAAATGACAATAAAAACCATCATAAACCAGCAACAACACATTGATTTTAATGATAATAAATATAGGTTTATTTTTTATTGTGATCCTCCTTTGTACTGACATCTCAAATTTAACTGACTTTTATTATACTTTGCAGTGATAAATATTATTACTTGTGATTTGTATCACGCTTAAAGCGGCGCAATAATTGACTTTTAATTGACCAATGGCAATCCAAATAATGCGTTCTATCACACTAAAAACAAAAACCATTTATCAACTACAATGACTGAGATTGCATTTGTTAGCCAAATTTAGGATGCGTTAAGGTGAGAACATTCAAAAATAGGACCTCATTTTTTTGAATGTTTGCATTGGATTTTTTGATAGAAAGAGAGAGAGAAGTAAGATAAAAACGACATAAACAATGAGAACAAAATAGACAAAAAGTGAGCGTAATAACATGCCACTTATTTAAAGTGGTCGATTATTGCCCAATAAAAAGGGCTATCAAGGTATAAAATTGGTTTGAACGTGAAAAATCTCTGTTGTAATGAGCAGGAATGAACAGGAATGAGCAAATAATAAGGTGGATTGCTGCTAGGTGGCAAGATTCAGTTGTCAATAAAGGGCATGATAAACATGCCCACGTTCGCTGAGTTGAGCACCAGACCTGCGTAGAAAAAGGAATTAATAGATTTTTTAGCCGCAGATCTTGTTTGCTAGTGAGGCAAAAACACAAAAAATATTTGAATATAGAGTAAGAGAGGTATTCAGCGTAGCTTCAGAAAAGAGACAATATTAAAATAGTCTAGTGTAATAAATTGGGATGGGATCATCAAAAAAAGGTTGGAAATCCGCTTTAACAGGTTTTATCTTCAAATTTGAGGCACGATTCGCACCCTCAAATCACTGTAACGCGTTAACCAAAGGTCATATGTCGTGTGCGCGCATCGGTGCCTTCATAACATTTTTTTATGAGGGCTAAATATAATTCGCCCGTTGCTAAGGCATCAACTAATGCACCATGGGAAGAATATTCAGGTAAGCCATGACGTTCTCTTATGGATGATAAACGGTAGTCAGCAGAGCCAACATCACTTTTGTGCACACTTAAAGATTTCTCAATTTTTAACGTATCAACCCATAATAACGGCAGTGCCGGTAGATTAAAATTATCAGCCACATATTTATTTAAAAAGCCTTTCTCAATCATACTGCCATGCACAATGATAACTTTGCCCACTAAAACAGATAAAAGTTCATCCATGACCTCCACTAAGGGCAAACCAAGCGCTAACATTTCCGGCACAATATGGTTAATGATGGCAGTTTCAGCTTTAATTTTATCCACACTCTTGATCAGTGTTTCTACCGCTTTATTGAGCAATAATTTTTGATTAATCATTGGTAGATAACCGACACTTAGCAAACTGTCGGTGTCAGGTTCAAAACCCGTGGTTTCAAAGTCTAGCGAGATATAATCAAGCTCAAAGAGATCATCATCGAGATCCGGTAAAGGCGCGGCTAATAATGCCTTTATATTATCTGGCACCTGATGTGTGCTGAGATAATTGGCACGATCACGTTTTAATTTGCTTAAGGGGTGAAAATAATCCAATAATTTATTCATAATATCCTTATTCGTTAAATTTTAATTTACTGTAATCTTGTAAATCAGTAATGATTCTAAAAGCATCTTTTAAGTGCTTTCTTTCAAAACTACCAAACATATCCGGATCGATATGATTGTTTGGCTCTTTGCCCTCTTTTAATGCGGCCAGTTGATGTGATAAGCGTAATTGGGTAAAGAATCTAAACGCTTCTTGTACATTTTTCAACATATCTTCACTTAATAAATGCTGTTCATGTGCATAGCTAAAGCGAGCCATGGTTTCTGCGTGCTCAGATCCCGATGCTAACCCGTATATACGCGCTAAATCGACAATCAGTGTTAATGCATATTTTTTGATATTTAATGTTTTAGTATTTTTTCCGGTATTCTCTAAGACCAATGAATTAAAGATACCCAGTGGTGGACTTACCGAAATAGAATCTTTCACTAACATCGGCAAGAAAATATTCGATTTTTTGATGGTTGCAAATAAATGAGATTGTAACTCATTATTAAATTTTTCATTACCATGTAACCACCGTGTTTCTAAAAATACCGTTACATTTAACAAACAATCATATTCAGGGTTAGCAACCCATTTATCATAGGAGGCTTTCCATACTTTTAATGGCACACACCATTTAGGATTAACCGCCATAAATTTCCCGGTACAAAGTGGGTAAGCACAGGCATCTAGCGCATTACACACCCACATTGCTAGCTCTTTAAAGTACAGTCTATCATCGTCCGTTGCATCATCAGATAAAATGATGGCATTATCTTGGTCTGATAACATGTGCACTTCATTACGTGCATGGGAGCCGGCAACAATCCAGGCATACTCACAGGGTGGCGCACCAAGTTTTTCTTCTGCCATTTGTAATAAACGTCGATTATAAGCATCCATTATCATGGTCATTACCTGACCAATAATATCACCACGTACCTGCCCTTCAACTAACGCTTCAAAAATAGCCTGTCTCTCTGGCGTCAATACGCTGAGATCCTGTGTACTTTGGGCGTATTTAATTTTTTCAATTAAAAAGACCGCTTGAATACGGTTATTACGCACTAAATGGGTGGTCGTTATCACCCCCCAAACATTATTATTTTCAACAACAGGTAAACTGCGAATATTATTCTGCATCATCATTAATGATGCCTTTAAGACTAAATCATGCGGGCGAATGGTTAGCGGGTTTGGCGTCATGATCTCAGAGACTGGCAAATTAATATCAACCCGATCGGCAATCGCCCGTTTGGTCATATCACGATCCGTGATCACACCAACAATGTTGCCTTGTTCCATAATAACAGCCGCCGGCGAGCACGCTCTCATAATTTCGACGGCAACGTCATGGATAGAGGTATCCGATTGAACCACTGCAATTTTTTTACTGGCGATTTCCGAGACTTTTTTAACAAAAATCCCTTTTTCACTGTCCGACCAGACAACATCTAATGCAGAATGCAGACGTATTTGTACATTTGTTGCAAAATGCTCCGCAAAACTGGGGTACTCTTCCAGTAACGTTAACAAATCACAATGGGGGACGAGATACAATAAAGTATTTTCGATGGCCGTTGCACTGTAGCCGTATTGTGATTTGTTTTTTTCATCTAAAAATGTAAAACCAAATAAATCTTCCGGCCCTAATTTTGCGCGTAACATGCCGTTATGCTTGCGTTGCTCCATTGCACCCGTGCGAATAACATACAAATAACGTAATTGATGCTCACCGCCAAAATGAATCTGTTCCCCTTGTGCTAAATAGGTGATTTTAATGGAGCTTGCTATCTTACGTTGCAAGCTAGAAGGTAACTTATCGAAGGGGTCTATCTTTGCGATAAAATCGTGAATATTGGGAATAAGTGTCTGATTCATAAATAATCCATGATGATATTATAAGAGATGGTAAACGTAGAAAGTGATGAATTATTATATAGGGAATTACTTTAGATTAATTTTTTATGTCGCACTCAGATCATAAAGTCAGTGTAAAAACACCTGCAAACTCTTCTTTAGTGATCAACTTAACAGTCGTTTGCTCGTTCATTGCTAATGTAACAAACGATATTTGTATTGAGCATTAACTTTGAGAGCAAACTAAAGCGCAACATAATGATTTCTTAGAACCATTCGATCTGCTACTGCGCGATAGAGAATACCTTGTGGCTAAAATAACGGGCTATTCTCATGGCGATATAGCCGTTATCAATCAATATGCTTTATTCAGGCATTTAAGGGCTCATTTAAAGTCTCATTGAAAGTCTCATTGAAAGTCTCATTGAAAGCCGTATAGGGTAACTGTTTATTCGCTAGCGGTAAGCGATGTTTATTATTGCTTAATAAACTAATATTGGCTTGTCGTGCTTTCTCAGCATCACCAGCCATAATCGCAGTATAGAGAGCCCGATGTTCTTCAATACACGTCCCCCCAACTTCAGAAGAATGCACAATAAAACTGGTAAACATCGTCGCAAGTATATTCGCAAAAGGTAAATAAAAAGTATTACCTGTTGAAAGAAAAATTAAACGGTGAAATTGCACATCCGCTGCAATCCATTGTTCAGAATTAAAGTGTTGAGAAAGCTGATCCATTTCCTGAAATGTTTTTGATAATAAGACGCGTTGTTCTGCCGTGGCATTTTTAGCGGCTAAGGCGGCCGCCGCGGGCTCTATTGCCCGACGTAGGGCTAAAAATTCTTGATAAACCGCCGCATTATCACCTAAATCATCAACCCACGCGAGCAATTGAGAATCTAAAAAATTCCAATTATCGCGTGTTTTTACGCGTGTGCCCACTTTCGGTTTAGATTCGAGTAACCCCTTTGCGGTGAGCAATTTAATCGCTTCTCTTAACGCCGTGCGGCTGACCTTAAACTGTTCGCATAAGACTTTTTCACTGGGGATGATTTCATCCTGCATTAATTTGCCTGACAATATTTTGCGTGCCATTTCACGTGCTACTTGAACATGTAAACTGCGTGTTGCTCCCGCTATTTGTAAGAATGCGCTAGTCATTATAATCCTATAATAAAGCTAAAAAATAGATAATAGCATTATATATATAGATCTGTGAGGCATTATAAATTACTTTTAAATGCAATGCATTTAAGTCAACTGACTCGGTTAATTCTTCACCCACCCTCTTATGATACAAGGTACTTTAAAATCAAATGGTTATTGAATACAATGAATGTTAAGGTGAACTTTAAAGAGGTAAGGTTGTGAGTTATTAATGATAAAATAATTTATTGTGTTGCACTATAAAATACAATAATAAAAGACCAAAGACATTATTTTTTAAAAAACCACAAATTTGTCTTTGTTCAGGTATTTTTATTTACTGATATTATGGCGTCAATGATTGCTCGTGAGGAGTGGTTAAAAAGAGGCGATATTAAAGAGAGGTTATTAATAATAAAAAAGCGTTTAGAGAAACTAAACGCTTTTTATTCATGATGCTAAATAATGATAAATAATGATAAAACGATGAACTAAACGACTAGCTTAATTCAGGAAGTCTTTCTTTATCTTCTTCGTCATCATCAGTGTTTTCTTCTGCTTTTGGATCCACCGCTTTAATCAGTAACATGCCGACAGCCAGTACAATACCGCCACACAATACAAAGATAAGGCTCTCCATAAATTCATTTGGCAAGAAGAACATGGTCATGATACCAAGACCTGCACAGCTAATTAATGACCCTAACATTTTACGTTGCTTATTATCAAGACGTTGTTGAGCGTTAGACTCATTGAAAAGTGGTGTGGCTAAGTTAGTAAAGAATAAATCGATATCTTTCTCACGCTCTGCAGATAATGGTTTGTAGAGCAAGGTAGTACTACAGAAGAAACCCGCAGTGATAACAATGTGACCCAATAAACCAAGACCCACTTTTAAGTCTTTCCATTCACGGCTAGTTAATGCCATGTCGAGATTAAACCAGTTTTGAATGTCTTCAGCCGTGATAACCAGACCAACGTAATAAGAAACACAAGCACCAACAATTAACGTTGCCCAAGCCGCCCAATCGGGTGTTTTACGAATAAAGAAACCACAAAATGCAGGTATTGTCATCGGGAAGCTGATCAGTGCACCAACATACATCATGGTATCAAATAAGCTTAATCCTTTTAGCGAGTTAATAAATAACGCCACGACAATAATGATAAGACCAAATACCGTTGAGGTAATTTTAGAACAGGTAACAAGTTCTTTCTCTGTCGCATGAGGACGAACAATAACTTGATAAAAGTTTTTAACAAAAATACCCGAGTTACGGTTTAAACCAGAGTCCATTGAAGACATGGTTGCCGCAAACATTGCAGAGATAAGTAAACCCACCATACCAACCGGCATGTACTCTTTTACAAAGTAAAGGTAGGCGTAGTCGGCTGCTTTTTTACCCGCTTCTGGATAAATAGCCGTTAAATCAACCCCCGTTGAAGCAAGGAACCAGCTTGGTAAAAACCAAATGATTGGCCCTGTGGTCATTAAAACACAGGCAAGCAAAGCCGCTTTACGTGCATTATTAGAATCTTTGGCTGCAAGATAACGGTATGAGTTAAGCATGTTATTAGTAATACTAAATTGCTTTATAAAAATACAGAAAGACCAGATAGCAAAGATACTAAAATAGTTAACATTTTCACCAACAAGGAATGATTCAGAAGGGAAATTCTCAATAATATTAGTGATACCACCCCCGTGATTAAGCGCAACAATGGCACAAGTAATGGTCACCGCCATAATAATAACCATCTGCATAAAGTCTGATGCAATGACCGCCCAAGAACCACCGGTTACCGACATCAGTAAAACCACCAAACCGGTTGCCCATATCGTTGTTTCAATATCAACACCAAAGATACCAGAGGTGATGATCGCCAGACCATTGAGCCAAATACCCGCGTTGATAACACTGTTTGGCATACCTGTCCAAGTAAACACTTGCTCATTTGTACTACCAAAACGTTGACGTACTGCTTGAATAACCGTCACAACACGTAGTTGGCGGAATTTTGGCGCAAAATACACGTAGTTCATAAAATAACCAAATGCATTAGCAACAAAAATAATCGCCACAGTGAAACCATCGTTATAGGCTTTACCGGCAGCGCCCGTAAAGGTCCAAGCACTAAATTGGGTCATAAAAGCGGTAGAGCCAACCATCCACCAAAGCATATTACCGCCTCCACGGAAATAGTCACTGGTATTGTTGGTGAACGTTCTGAACATCCAGCCAATTGCGATTAGAAATAAAAAATACACGCCCACAACGAGCACATTAAAGTCCATGTTGAACCCTTATAATAATTAGAATGGCCGAACAATATATGACATAAGCATCATTTGTATGACAATAAGACTAAAACATGATTTAGGTCACATAAATTCTAATTATAATGGGCATCACCCGCAAATTTCTTAAAAACAGCGCATTTATTGTACAAATAAATTTGCTTGAGTGATGAAATATACTTAAATATAAGTATGTACAACAAGCGTAATTGACTAAATTGTGCTAATGAATGTTGTGCAGATGCCCCTAAAACGGTCACTATTATTCTACGAAGTAACCTCATTTTATGCTCATCTATCGATTTAGATTTATATGTCTATAAAAGGAGGGATGAATGAATACCATGGTGTTTAATTAAACACGATTAAACACGATTAAACACAATGTTAAACATTATTTGAACCGTTAGCAGAACGGCGTTGGTTGGATGATGCCGATCAACGTTGTGATCTAATGTTGTGATCTAATGTTGTGCAGAAAAAGTTTGTTATCATCAATAATATTATTCAGCGATTAATTGCGATTGCGATTATTCACTCTTTAATCGTAAGGACATATTGATCACCCCTTCTTCAATATCACGCTGCACTTTAAAACCAAGCTTTTTAGCAAGCATCGCCATGCCTGTATTAGAGATCATGGTCATTCCCGTTAAGTAAGTCGTTCCTTTGGTTTTTTGATAACGTATGAGTTTATCTAGCAATATTTTCCCTAACCCTAACCCTTGCAAATCAGAGCGAACAATCATTGCAAATTCAGCTTCAATATTATCCGGGTCGATAGAAGCCCGCACCACCGCAAGCGTCTCTTGCTGGTTATTTCTATCTATTTTGATCGCAATAAAGGCCATTTCACGTTCATAATCTATTTGCGTCAGTAGCGCCATCTCTTCATGACTCATTTTGCCACGTTGAGAAAAATAGCGCTTATAGCGGTCTTCTTCACTTAACGCTGCATCAAAGCGTTGATGACGCCCTTCATCTTCTGCGGTGATTGGTCGTAATAATACACGTTGGTTATTCTTCAGCATGACATATTCTTCGAGCTGTTTTGGATAAGGACTAATGGCAAGTTGCCCATCATGCCCCTGTGTCGCTAAAGCAAGGTAAATTTGGCTATCCAATATGGTGACTTGCGATCCAATCACTAATACGGGGTTAAGATCTAAATCTTTTATTTCAGGATTATCCAATAACATTTGTGAAATGCGGGTTAACATTAAACACACGGCATCCATATCAAACTCTTTTGCGGCACGTTTTATTTTTATTTTTTTATCTTTGATACCTTGAATCATCAAATATCGCGCCAATGCCATATTCAAAGGTGGCAAGGCCACCACTGCATTGTCTAAGGTTGTTTGCAAATCACGTGCATCACTTTCTTGCGAAATCGCAATAATGGGTCCAAAAGTAGGATCTTGCTTGATCATCACACGTAACTCTAAGCCAATGCCACTGGCGAGCATTTTTTGTAATGTAAAACCCGTTAATCGAGCATCCGGCAACAAATTTTTGACCCGCTTATTAATTGCATTTAAACCCGATAACAGTTCTTGCTGACTATTGATATTAAGCATCACACCATGTACCTGTGATTTATATTCGATATCAGGCGAATTGATTTTTAACGCCAGTGGAAAGCCAAGGGTTTTACCCAATTGCAATGCTTGCTCTTGATTGGCTGCAAGCTCTGTTTTAATGGTTTTAAGGTGATAAGCTGCTAATAAAGGGGTCGCTAAATAGGTGTCTAACTTAACGCTTAATGTTTCAGGGTGAATGCTTTGCTTAATATATTGATGTGCGTATTGGTGATCGTAAACGACGTTTTCAGGCAAAGAAGACGGTGTTTCTGATAACAGTTTTTTATTACGGCGGTATTGCACTAAATGCATAAAGGCGGTGATCGCGCCTTTTGGTGTTCTAAAGGTAGGAATTTTAGCGAGGGTAAATAAAGCTCTTGCCGATTTTGCGGCCTCCTCCCCAGTCCAGTTGGTGAGAATATTAATCTGCTTACGTTTGGGATGATTTTGTATAACATCAATAATTGCTTGGGCGCTGTTGTCGCTATCAGAAAGCGCCGAGGGTGCATGCATAACTAAAATAGCATCCACTTGTGAGCTGTCCATTAAATGTTTCAGTGTGCTGGCGTAACGTATTGGATCGGCATCACCAATCATATCAATGGGGTTATTATGCGACCAATTTTTAGGCAAGCAAGCATCAAGTTTTTCAAGTAATGGCGCATCTAATGTCGCTAAACGCCCTCCTTCACTGACCAAATGATCAACCGCCATAATACCTAACCCACCGCCATTGCTAATAATCGCTAAACGTTCGCCATGCAGGTAATTTGAGTACGCCAGCGTTTCTACCGCAGCAAATAATTCGTGTAAATCATGGACCCGTAACATGCCTGCACGCTTAATTGCTGCATCATAAACACTGTCATGACCAAACTGCCCTTTGCTATGTAATGCAACGGCCTTCGCGCCAAGTGCCGAACTACCCGATTTAATTACCAGTATCGATTTGTGTTGTGATATCGCACGTGCGGCTGACAAAAATTTACGCGCATCTTTAATGCTATCAACGTATAAAAGGATCGCGTGTGTTTTAGCATCCCGTGCAAGATAGTCTAATAACTCTGCAAAAGAGATATCTTGCGCATCGCCGAGTGAAATAAATGCCGAGAAACCGATATCTTTACTGTTTGCCCAATCTAGCACAGTCGTGCAAACGGCAGCCGATTGAGAAATAAAAGCGATATTACCTTTTAACGCCGTGCAATGTGCCAAACTGGCATTAATATGCTGATGTGGATTAATTATCCCTAGACTGCTCATTCCTAATAGACGAATGTGCAATTTTTTAGCCAGTGCATACACCGCGCTTGCAATGTTTTTATCACTTTCAGTGGCCACCACAATGACTGATTGACAGCCTTTTTCTGCTAATGCATTTAATATCGCCACTAAACGTAAATCATTGGTGCAGATCACTGCAAGCTCAGGAACCATCGGCAGGTCAGCAATGCTTTTATAAGCCAACACCCCCTGTACTGAGCGATATTTAGGTGTAACAGGCATAATAGGACCATCAAAACCCTCTGCTAAAAGATTACTCATCACTAAATAACCCGCACGATGTTGCTGTACTGATGCTCCAATCACGGCAATGCTTTTAGGGTTAAAAAAATGTCGAAGTGTTTGCAACCCCATTATCAATTCCTTTCATAAAAAAACTTAATTTAAGTGTACTCGGGCGCTCACTTTCCGTTTCATCTTTTTTATAAGAACATGTGTTGGATCATGCTTATACCAAAAGATCTAAAAAGGTGATCAGCCTTAGTTGTTAAAATTAACCCTCCCTACGTTGTGAGTCTTGAAGTGAGAATAACTATCTCCTGCAACTCACGCCTTGTTAGTGATAATTTTTCCTGCGTAATGCTTGATCACTTAATTAATTCCTTTGGTATTATTTATAACCGTTATCATTTTGCGTGGAAACGCATAAAAATATGCGCGCATATTTTACAGATAAAAAGGACACGATAGCCGTTACCAATCAAAATATTTTACTCGGTCGCTAACTTGGAGACTAAGGCAAGGCGCAACATGATGACCTTTCTAGCATTAAATTGATTTTAAAATACATTGCCACCAATAGCGGATAAGAATAAACTGCCATTTTTTGCTAAATGCTAAACGGAGTATC
>JBAHZV010000164.1:0-32453 GCA_037132845.1 Psychromonas sp. | reverse complement strand
ATAGTCAGATGGAACATCTCATCACCATCGTAATCACCATGGCCCGTTTCAAGCTGCTTGCGCTCTGTATCTAATGCTTCACGTAATTTTGAAATATCATTCTTGGTGACATTTTTAGCAGCAAAACTGGCAATCTGGCTTTCTAGCACCTGCCGTGCTTGGAGCAGTTCAAAAGGACCAATATCAGAGACTTCACGTATTGCTGGTTGTGATTGTGCTTCTTTCGTTGGTAGTTTATTAACATAAACACCTGATCCCTTACGTACTTCAACTAATCCTTGTAGCTCAAGCATAATGATCGCTTCTCTGACAATAGAGCGACTCACTTCCATCTCTTCAGCGATATCACGCTCGGGTGGCAATCGATCTCCTACTTTAAATTCATCAACTTTAATGCGCTCTTGCAATGCAAGACCAATCTTTTGATAAAGCCTTTTTGGGGTTACAATATCCATATCCATAATTACATCCCTTTTAAATAATTTATTATCCGCCATGATATCACTCAGCAAAAATTGGTCAACCAATTTCAATACATACTGCAACGTTTCGTTTTTTAACGTATTGTCAAAATCACCTCGTAGCGCAAATGACGCTTTTGGGGTAAATTTATTATTAGTAATAAGTCCTTTACGATTTCAACCTAATTGGAATATATTTTGGTGCGCTCAACACGGATGTCATAGAGAATCCAAGGAGAAATGCTCTTAATGTAATGAAGGAATTGTTATTAAGAGATTCTGTTATTCGATTCCCCATGAACAATTTATTGGTATATTCAATATTTTGAATATTAAAAGGGCCGTCATCTTGCTCAGCATGTAAGCAGTTAATCACATTTGTAGCTAACTCCGAACGTTCTAGCATGATAAAAGCCCCTCAAAAAAGAGCGCATATTACGCTCTTGGATAACAGTAAATCGAAATGCTATTATTTTGTTGCCAACGCATCAAAACCACGAACATATTCAGCAATCTCAGGGTTATTTAAAGCTGCATCGTGCATTGATTTAACCGCATCGATAAAAGGTTGCTTCTCAACTTTTACAAACTTAACACCCATTGTTTCATTCGCTATTTGTTCCGCTTCAGCAGTCATTTTAGTCCACAAATCTTTGTGATACATCATTGATTCTTTGGCCGCTTTCTTAAGCGCAACCTGCTGAGTTTTTGAAAGTTCATTCCAAGCAGATGTACTAATAATCAATACATCAGGGATCATAGTGTGTTCATCTTGACTGTATATTTTTGAAACTTCACCGTGACGATTGTTGGTTAATGCTGTTGGATTATTTTCTGCGCCATCAACAACACCTTGCTGCAGTGCCGTGTATAACTCACCAAAGGCAAGTGGCGTCGGTGAACCGCCCATCAATTTAATCATCTCAACAGCGGTTGGGCTTGGTTGAACACGAATCTTCATACCTTTAAGGTCGGCAGGTGTATTGATGGTTTTATTAGCATAAAAGCTACGAGAACCACCATCGTAATAGGTTAAACCAATAAAGCCTTTATCGTATGAGGCGTTCAAGATTTTCTCACCTGTTTCACTTCGCATGGCACGATAATAGTGATCACGATCACGGAAAATATAAGGGATATTAAATGCACCGTAGGAAGGCTCAAATGATTCCAGTTCACTGGCATTGGATTTCGCCATAGAGAGTGCACCATTTTGTAGTAGCTCCATTGACTCACGCTGTGTACCAAGCTGTCCATTTGGATAAATACGGATACGGACTTCACCATCGGTATACTCGTTCACTTTCTCTGCCATGTACTGCATTGATTTGTGAATTGGATGATCACGATCTTGGTTGTGGCTTATTTTTAGCGTGGTTTTTGCAGACACTGCAAAACTTGTTGATGCTACTAAAGCACAAATTATAAACGTGCTTAAGACTTTGTTATTCCAACGCATACTATCTCTCCATTTATTTTTAGGGTAGTGTAATTAACGCTCAAACACTGGTTAACCAATTATAGGTAGACCAGCTCACTGTTAACTTCTAACACTGTCCTCTTAATCAAGAATACTTCAAGGTGTTTATTTTAATTGGTTGACCAATATCACGCTTTGGTTAACAAAATTGGTCTGCCAAATATTTATGTGACCCACATCACACGCAATATTTCTTATCTGTGCTTAAATCCATTCAAATTAATTGTACTTAACTTATTTTCACAACTATGAAGACGGATATTTCGTCGACTAGGAGACTTTATGAATAAACTCATTACGATAATGAATAAAGTATTATCTTTATTTTGCATTTCACTGAGTAGTGTGTTGGTTTTATGCGTTGTATGGCAGGTATTTTCCCGATATGTATTAAATGTACCCAGTACTTTCACTGATGAGATAGCACGTTTCTTATTTATTTGGGTTGGTTTAATGGGAGCTGCCTACACACTGGGGCAAAAACGACATTTGGCGATTGATTTGCTGGCAATGAAGTTAGAACACGATGCAATAAAACACAAACGGTTGAAGCTACTGATCAACCTTATCAGCATGGTTTTTGCAAGCGTCATAATGGTATACGGCGGTGGTAAATTGATGCTGAAAACATTGGCTACCGGTCAAATTTCTCCTTCGCTTGGCATGGAGATGGGTCTCGTTTACGCGGCAATTCCTCTCTGTGGCTTATTTATGATGGCCTATTTATTGCGCGATATTTTAGAAGATATATCGCCTGATATTAATTCCATCCCCCCTGCGAATCATTAATAAGGAATATGATTATGGATTGGCAAATTATTATTGTTTTATTTGGTAGCTTCTTCCTTTTTTTAGGCATTGGCGTTCCCATTTCATTTGCGATTGGTATCGCTTCACTGCTCTCTATTTTACTGTCTCTGCCTTTTGATGCCGCACTCGCCGTTATTTCTCAAAAAATGGCATCCGGTCTTGATAGTTTTGCATTGTTAGCGATTCCCTTTTTTATCCTCGCGGGCAATATCATGAACCAAGGAGGCATAGCGATTCGCCTTATCGAGTTTGCAAAAATTCTAGGTGGACGCCTTCCAGGTTCACTCTCTCACGTCAATATTTTAGCGAATATGATGTTTGGTTCAATCTCAGGTTCTGCGGTTGCATCGGCAGCAGCAGTGGGTGGCACAATGGCACCTCTACAAGCAAAAGAGGGTTACGATCCCGCTTATTCTGCAGCGGTTAATATCACTTCTTGCCCTACAGGGTTGCTTATTCCACCAAGCAATACCTTTATCATTTATTCATTGATATCGGGTGGCACATCGATTGGGGCACTATTCTTAGGGGGTTATATTCCTGGTTTATTGATGGGGCTAAGTTTAATGTGTGTTGCCGGTTTTATTGCTAAACGTCGTGGCTACCCAGTATCTCCTAAATCAAGTGGCGCTGAAATATTGAAAAAAACATTGGATGCCCTGCCCAGTTTAGGCCTTATCATTGTTATTATGGGCGGGATCATAGGTGGTATCTTCACCGCAACTGAAGCTTCTGCAATTGCCGTCGTGTATACCTTGATCCTTGCGATGGTGGTCTATCGCAGCGTTTCTCTAAAGCAATTACCGGCCATTATTCTCGAGTCTGTGGTAACCACGTCAATCGTTTTACTGTTGATTGGCGCATCAATGGGCATGTCTTGGGCAATGGCAAATGCTGATGTCCCTTATATGATCAGCGAGACGCTACTGACGATTTCTGATAACCCAATCATTATCCTATTGATCATCAACATTATTCTGTTAATCGTTGGTATCTTTATGGATATGACACCGGCACTGCTTATTTTTACACCTATCTTTTTCCCTATCGCGATGGAATTAGGCATGGATCCTGTGCATTTTGGCATCATGATGACATTCAACCTTGCAATCGGTATTTGTACTCCTCCAGTAGGTAGTGCGCTGTTCATCGGGTGTTCGGTCGCTAATGTTAGAATAGACAAAGTGATTAAACCTCTATTGCCATTCTATGCGGTACTGATAGTGGCGCTAATGTTAGTTACTTTTATCCCACAACTTAGCCTAATGCTTCCACAATTCTTCTTAGGCTACTAAAAATGAATAACGCCCTTTATTAAAGGGCGTTTACATTGATAGGAATTGAAAAATGAAAACGCTTAAAAACTGGAAATTCAAGCAAAAAAATAACAACGAAATTATCCTCAGTTGTGATGAAAAACATACCTTGCACCTGTTTGTTCTAGAAAATAATCTCATTCGTGTATTATTCAAACGCAAAAATGAAATGCGTTTAGATCGCACTTGGATGATCACTCCAGAGGGTGAAGATGTGCCATGGGAGGGTCGCGATAGAATGTCAGTGGAAGGTTTCTCTCTGCCAAGTTTTTCAGTACTCCATGGTCAACAGCAACTAACTATTGAGACAACAAAATTACGCCTGATAGTCCACCAGCCATTATGGTTAGAGTGGCAGCACAAGGTTAATAACGAGTGGTTAGCACTCACCAAAGATCGTACAACAGGGGCTTACCAATTAGGTGTTAACGACCCAGCCATTGCACACTTTATGAATCGTGCTGACGGTGAATCCTATTACGGTCTTGGTGAAAAAACGGGCGATCTAAACCGTGCTGGTCGGCGCTTTGAAATGCGTAACCTAGATGCGATGGGTTACGATGCGAGCAAAACAGACCCACTCTACAAACATGTTCCATTTTACATTACTAAAACAACCAGTGATGAAAGCGCTGCTTCTTTTGGTCTATTTTACGATAACCTTGCAAGTAGCTGGTTTGACCTCGGCAACGAATTAGATAATTACCATATAAAATACCGTAGCTACCGCGCTGAAGATGGCGATTTAGATTTTTATTTTATGTATGGCGAAAGCATAAAAAATGTAACCAAACAATTTGTACGTTTAACTGGTGGTACTGCATTTGGTCCGAAATGGAGCTTAGGTTACAGTGGCTCAACAATGCAATATACCGATGCACCGAATGCTCAAGCGTTACTGGAAAGTTTTGTTGATCAGTGTGCTGATAACGGCATTCCATGTGATTCATTCCAACTATCTTCTGGTTACACTTCAATCGGTGACAAACGCTACGTATTCAACTGGAACAATGACAAAGTACCAAATCCAAATGCAATGTCTGATCATTTCCATAACAATGGCATGAAACTGGCGGCCAATATCAAGCCTTGCCTACTGCACGACCACCCACGCTTTGATGAAGTAAAAAAGAAAGGTCTATTCATTAAAGATTCTGAATTGGATCAACCTGAAAATTCGGTATTTTGGGACGCGGATGGCTCGCACCTAGATTTCACTAATCCTGAAACAATTAAATGGTGGCAGACTAACGTAAAAGAGCAATTACTTGAAAAAGGGATTGATGCAACGTGGAACGATAATAACGAATATGAGATATGGGATAAAAGTGCACGCTGTTTTGGTTTTGGTAAAGAGATCCCAATTAGCCTGATCCGCCCTCTGCAACCGCTCTTAATGATGCGTGCATCCTATGAAGCACAGGCAGAATTTGCACCTGAATTACGTCCCTACCTTATCTCTCGCTCTGGTTGCCCAGGCATGAATCGTTATGTGCAAACGTGGAGTGGTGATAACCGTACTAACTGGACGAGCTTAAAATACAATATCAAAATGGGTCTGGGTATGAGCTTGTCAGGTCTCTACAACCTTGGCCACGATGTAGGCGGTTTTTCTGGTGAAAAGCCAGATCCAGAACTGTTCGCACGTTGGGTACAAAATGGCGTAATGAATCCACGTTTCACTATCCATTCATGGAACGATGATGGCAGTGTTAACGAACCATGGATGCACCCAACGGTAACACCGATCATTCGTGATGCCATGAAGATCCGTTATCAGCTTCTGCCGTATCTCTATGATGCACTATATCAAGCACACGCATTTGATGAGCCAATGCTTCGCCCAACGTTTCTTGACCATGAACATGATCTAAACACCTTCACAGAAAATGATGATTTCCTACTGGGTAAAGATCTATTGGTTGCCTCTGTTGTTGTTGCAGGTCAGCGTCAACGTGATGTTTACCTACCCAATAATCAAAATGGTTGGTATGACTACTACACAGGTCAATGGTACAGCGCAGGTCACACCGTCACGATAGATGCGCCTTTAGAGCGTATTCCACTGCTGGTTCGTGCGGGGGCAATCATCCCTACGAGCGAGCGCATTGCCCATGCAGATGCAACAAAAGATACGCTTCGTCAGCTAAATATCTATCCCATTCAAGGTGTTGGTACAAGTCAATGCAGTTTGTTTGATGATGACGGCGAAACTAAGGGTTACCAAAAGGGTGATCACATCACGCTAGACATCAAGATGACCTGTAATAACAGTAGCATTGAGTTAGACATTATACGCAAGGGTCATTTCACCCCAGCATACGCTGCACTGACACTACGTTTACCTCAAGGTGAAACGCGTACTCTGATCATCAATAACAAAACATACCAACACGGCACCGTATTCCCACTTCAACGATTAAATAAGGAATCAATTCAATGACAAACATTAGCAATCACCTATTAAACGAGTCGGTAAGCCAACCCACTTACGACCGATCACTGCTAAAGTCTCGTATAGTGCATCTTGGATTTGGCGCGTTTCACCGTGCCCACCAAGGAATGTTCACTGACGAAGTCGCCCGTAAATCAAACAGCGACTGGGGGATCTGTGAAATAAATCTTTTTGGTGGTGAAGCGTTAATTACTTCACTGCGTGAGCAAAACCATCTTTATACCGTGGCTGAAAAAGGGGCACAATCAACCGAGGTTAAAGTGATTGGATCGGTCAATGAATCACTTCATCCAACCTTTGATGGTGTGCTCGCCGTTATTGAAAAAATGGCGGAGCCACAGGTTGCGATCGTTTCCATGACCATCACCGAAAAAGGCTATTGTGCCGATCCAACAACGGGCTTATTGGACAAAAACAATTCTCTGGTTATCGCCGACTTAGAAAATCCTACGCAACCAAAATCCGCATTGGGTTATATCGTTCAAGCGTTAAAATTGCGCCGTGAACGAGGCATCCCTCCCTTCACCGTAATGTCTTGCGACAATTTGCAAGAAAACGGTCATGTAGCCAAAACGGTCATTATTGAATTTTCTAAATTGCTGGATCCCGTGCTCAGCGCGTGGATTGAGGAAAATGTAACGTTCCCATGTACTATGGTTGATCGCATCGTACCAGCGGCCACAGAAGAAACACTGCAAGAAATTACGTCGCTACTGGGCGTTACAGATCCATGTGCGATTGCATGTGAACCATTCCGTCAGTGGGTCATCGAAGATAACTTTGTTGCCGGTCGCCCAGATTGGAATATCGCAGGTGCGGAGTTCGTTGTTGACGTTGTGCCCTACGAAGAGATGAAACTACGCATGTTAAACGGCAGTCACTCATTCCTTGCCTATTTAGGATACCTTGGTGGCTATAAGCACATTTCTGACACGATGACGGATGCAGGCTACCGTAAAGCAGCATTGGATATGATGATGCAAGCACAGGCACCCTCATTAAATATGCCAGAAGGCACCGATCTAGGCAGTTATGCAAAATTACTTATTGAGCGCTTCACTAACCCGAGCTTAAAACACCAAACATGGCAGATAGCGATGGATGGTAGCCAGAAAATTCCTCAGCGTATGGGTGGCAGTTTACGCTTTCATTTAGAGCAAGGATCTGACTTTAAATGGTTAGCCGCAGGTATTGCCGGATGGATGCGTTATGTCACAGCCGTTGACGAGCAAGGCAATGCTATCGATGTACGTGATCCCATGGCTGAGATGCTCAAAGCTATCTGTGATAAACATGGTAAGAACCTCTCCTTAGTACCTGCTTTGCTTGCTATCGAAGCAATCTTTATTCCAGAGATAGGTCAAAATGCACAGGTAATTGAAGCCGTAACGTCAGCCTACCGCTCACTGATCAACAATGGCGCTAAAGCGACAGTTGCAGCACTGTAAGGACGAATTTGATGAAAACATTTTTATGTGAAGATTTTTTATTAACGAACGAGACGGCTCGCCGTCTTTACCACGAACATGCGGCAGATTTACCAATCTACGACTATCACTGTCACCTTAATCCGGCAGAGATAGCACAAGATCGTCGTTTTGATAACATGACACAGATCTGGCTTGAAGGTGATCACTATAAATGGCGTGCGATGCGCTCAGCGGGTATTGAAGAGCAATTAATTACTGGTAATGCTTCCGATTACGATAAATTCCAAGCCTGGGCTAAAACGGTTCCAATGACACTCGGTAACCCTCTTTACCACTGGACACACTTAGAGTTACGTCGTCCCTTTGCGATTACAGGTAAACTCCTTAGTCCCGATAGCACAGACGCTATTTGGAATGAGTGTAATGAGTTATTGCAAACACCAGAGTTCTCCGCACGTAACATCATGAAAAAAATGAACGTCGTGATGGCTGGAACAACGGATGATCCTATCGACTCACTTGAGCATCATAAAGCGATTGCACAGGATGATAGCTTTGATGTTGATGTGTTACCAAGCTGGCGTCCAGATAAAGCCTTTAAGATAGAGATGGATGGTTTTGCAGATTACATGAAACTGCTTGGTCAAGCCGCAGATATCGAGATCACAGATTTCAATACTCTATTAAGTGCACTGGATAAACGCCTGATGCATTTTAAAGCACACGGTTGCCGTGCGGCCGACCACGGTATTGAAATAGTTCGTTATGCAGCGATCCCCACTGAGATTGAATTAAACAAGTTAATCGCTCGACGCTTAAATGGAGAGACAGTATCAGAAAAAGAGACTGCGCAATTCTCTACCGCAGTGCAAGTATGGCTTGCTAAGCGTTATGTGCAACTCAATTGGGTAATGCAGTTACATATCGGTGCACAGCGTAATAACAGTACACGTATGTTTAAACTGCTTGGCACAGATGCAGGTTTCGATTCCATCAGTGATCGTACCTTTTCTTGGGAGTTAGCACATTTACTCGATGAAATGGACCAAAGTAACGAGCTACCAAAAACAATTATCTATTGCTTAAATCCTCGTGATAACGAGATGATGGCAACCATGATGGGTAACTTCCAAGGTGGTGGGATTGCAGGCAAAGTGCAGTTTGGTTCGGGTTGGTGGTTCAATGATCAAAAAGACGGCATGGAACGTCAAATGGTGCAGCTATCACAGCTTGGTTTATTAAGTCAGTTTGTGGGCATGCTAACGGATTCACGTAGCTTCTTATCTTACACACGTCATGAATACTTCCGTCGTATTCTCTGTAATATGATTGGTCAATGGGCTGAAAAAGGTGAAGTACCGAACGACATGAGCATGTTAGGTAAACTGGTTGAAGATATTAGCTTTAACAACGCCAATCGTTACTTTTCTGATACCTTGAACGGAGAGGTTTAATACTGACCATAACAAACTATTTCTTCGTTGAACGTTTTGTAAAGGGAGCAACCCCTTTGCATCAATTTTACGCTTTGAACTAGTTTGTTATTCCTGCGCAGTATTAGATAACAGACTAACTTCGATTACTCTTCATTATTCTACAGAGAAATTTAATAGCCACACAGATTAGTGCAAATCACCTTGCTCTACGGCGTGCTCGCTGATAATGAAACCATGAGCACCCTGCATCAACAATCAAGATCATTGGCTTTTTACTTCGAACCTGTACACCTCATAGCAGCTAAATTTTACAGATTGAAAATAACGAGTAGCAACGTATCTGATTGGTATAACGTCTCCATTTCTGAGTATTTTAATTATAAACATTGATAATAAAAAGGGCTAAATATGAAGTATATCATTGTGGGATCCGGCAGCATTAGTAAAACATGGTTGAAGGTGGTTAAAAAATTAAATGGGCAGGTAGTTGGTTTTGTATCGCGCAGTGGTCATTCCGTCATTGAGCAATTACCCGTTTGGAATAGCCTAGAAAGTGTGGATGCCTTTTTTGATGCCGTGATTGTAACAACGCCAAACGGTTTACATCATAACAGTATAATCGCTGCCGCTAAGTTAGGTAAACATGTTATTACCGAAAAGCCATTAGAAATTTCATTAACGTCTGTTGATCGCTGTATCGATGCATGCAAAACAGCGGGTGTTACGCTCGCCGTCTCTTATCAAAGACGTACTGCACCAGATAATGGCGCCATTAAAGTGTTAATAGAGAAGGGTGCATTTGGACGTATTTTTTCTGCCGATATCACGGCGAAATTTTATCGAACTCAATCTTATTATGATAGTGCTGACTACCGGGGAGGTTATGCGATAGACGGTGGCGGTGTGTTTATGCAACAGGCCTGCCATAACTTAGATTTATACACTTGGTTTTTTGGTCTGCCCAAACAAGTTGTCAGTATGTTAGATACTTTTGCACATGAGATGGAATCAGAAGATCATGGCGTGGCTTTATTTCGACACGATAATGGCATGATCGGGACAATTGTCGCATCAACGGCCACAAAACCAGGTTTCTCTGCTCAATTACAAGTGCATACTCAAAAAGGGAGTTTTACGTTAACCGATGATGTGATCACCGATTGGCAAATCGAGGGTGTAGCAAATCCGACTGATTCGCGCTATGACAACCAACATGATGGTTCAACCAGTCCCGCAGTGACCGATACTCGATGCCATCAGGCAATACTTGTTGATTTTGAAGATGCGCTTAAAAAAGAAAAACAACCAATCGCAAATGCATCATCAGCTCGGGTGACAACCGAACTTATATTAAAAATATACCAGTCAAAAATTTAAGATTTTTAACGCCAATATCTATCCATGTTACTTTAATAAGCAGTTACTTTAATAAGCAGTTACTTGAATAAGTGATAACAAGCCAGCTAACGTTCTGGCTTTTCATCTTAAAATATCATGAGCAGGCAACTTAACTTATGTTTGGACCTAACCAACGTTCGGCGGTGACTAAATCCCAACCTTTACGTGAGGCATAATCTTCAACCTGATCGGGTTGAATTTGTGCCACCGCAAAATAACGGCTATCAGGGTGAGAAAAAATCCACCCTGAAACGGCGGCGCCTGGATACATTGCATAACTTGAGGTTAGCTCCATACCGATTTCTTGTTCTACTTTCATCAAATCCCAAATAATCTGTTTTTCTGAATGTTCAGGACAAGCAGGATACCCAGGAGCGGGGCGAATACCTTGATATTTTTCACGAATTAAATCATTACTGCCCAGTGTTTCATCACTGGCAAATCCCCAATAATCTTTACGCGTTTGTTGATGCAGGTATTCTGCAAATGCTTCCGCTAATCGATCACAAATAGCTTGTACCAAAATAGCATTGTAGTCATCGTTATTTGCTTTATAACGGTCTGCAACTTCACGTTCACCAATACCACCCGTTACCGCAAAGGCTGCGATATAATCTGCAATGCCCGATGATTTCGGTGCGATATAATCCGCTAAACAATGATTTACAAAGGGTGGTTTTTTCTCTGTTTGCTGACGCAGTTGATTACTAATCTGTAAAATTTCATTACGTGACTCATCACTATATATCTCAATATCATCACCAACACTGTTCGCTGCGAAGATGCCAACAATACCTGAGGCAGAAATTTCACCGGCAGCTTGCACTGTATCTAACATTTTAAGCGCATCATCGAACAAACGTGTTGCCTCTTCACCCACTACTTCATCACTTAATATACGTGGGTATTTACCCGCAAGACCCCAAGTCATAAAGAAAGGAGTCCAATCAATATAGTCACGTAATACTTCAATTGACATTTTTTTAATCACCTGAACGCCTAGTTTATTAGGAGTCGGTGGAATATAACTATGCCAATCAATTTTAGCGTTATTGGCACGGGCACGGGAAAGAGAAATGGGTTTGCTGCGTGGGCGTTTATTCGCATACTGTTTACGTACTCTGTCGTAATCCGTCGCCAATTTTTCCACAAAATCAGGCTTGGTTTTAGGGTTTAACAATAATTGGCAAACACCAACTGCGCGTGACGCATTAGAAACATAAACCACCGGTTCATCATAATGTTGCTCAATTTTAACAGCGGTATGCGCTTTAGAGGTGGTTGCTCCCCCAATCAATAAAGGCAATTTCAAACCTTGGCGTTGCATTTCTTTCGCCACATACACCATCTCATCAAGTGATGGTGTAATGAGTCCAGAAAGACCAATCATATCGGCATTCTCAGCAATCGCCGTTTTAATAATGGTTTCCGTTGGCACCATTACCCCAAGGTCAATAATTTCATAGTTATTACACTGTAAAATAACACCAACAATATTTTTACCAATATCGTGTACATCACCTTTCACCGTTGCCATTACAATTTTTCCGTTAGTCGCGCCTTTCGCTTTGGTGAGTTCAATATAGGGGTTTAAATATGCGACGGCTTGCTTCATAACACGTGCAGATTTAACCACTTGTGGTAGAAACATTTTTCCTTCACCAAACAGATCACCAACGATGTTCATACCGTCCATCAACGGACCTTCAATCACTTCAATCGGCTTATCGGCATTTTGTCGTGCCACTTCGGTATCTTCAACAATAAACTCAGTAATGCCTTTTACCAGAGCATGTGCAATACGCTCATTAACAGGTAATGTTCGCCACTCTAACGCTTTGCCATCATCAACTTTCTGTTGTCCTGCATGACGAAAGTTTTCAGCAATCTCAAGGAGATCGTCCGTTGCCGTTGTACTTTTGTTTAAAACGACCGCTTCAACCGCTTCTTTGAGATCCGCTGGAATATCATCATAAATCGCTAACTGGGCGGCATTGACGATACCCATATCCATGCCATTTTGAAAACAGTAATACAGGAACACAGCATGAATAGCTTCGCGTACGGGGTTATTACCTCGAAATGAAAAAGAAACGTTCGATACACCACCCGAGATCATCGCATGGGGCAAATTATCTTTAATATCTTTTACCGCTTCAATAAAATCAACTGCATAGTTATTATGTTCTTCAATGCCGGTGGCAACCGCAAAAATATTAGGATCGAAGATAATATCTTCCGGCGGGAACCCGACTTGATTCACTAAAATATCATAAGATTTTTTACAAATTTCATATTTACGCGCACGTGTATCCGCTTGCCCTTTTTCATCAAAGGCCATCACTATCATCGCAAAACCATAACGGCGAATTAAGGTGGCTTGGCGGATAAAGTTCTCAACGCCCTCTTTCATGCTGATGGAGTTAACAATACCTTTCCCTTGCACGCATTTTAAACCTTCTTCTAAAATTTCCCATTTAGAAGAATCCACCATAATAGGTACTCTAGAAATATCCGGTTCAGAAGCACATAAGTTCAAGAAACGTTTCATTGCATATAATGAATCAAGCATCGCTTCATCCATATTAATATCAATAATATCTGCACCCGCTTTAACTTGGTGTAGTGCCACGTCTAATGCCTCATCGTACAACTCATCTTTGATTAAACGTTTAAAACGTGCCGAACCGGTTACATTGGTGCGCTCACCAACATTTTGAAACAAGGAGTCTTTACGGATGGTTAAGGCCTCAAGACCACTCAGTCTACATGCCACTTCAATGTCGGGTAACATACGTGGTGGTACACCTTTAACCACATCGTACATCGCTTTGATATGTGCAGGAGTTGTACCACAACAGCCACCCACTAAATTTAAGAAGCCACTTTGCGCCCACTCTTTGATATGTGTGGCCATTTCATCGGCTTCTAAATCATATTCACCAAAAGCATTAGGCAGACCGGCATTCGGATGCGCCGAGACAAAAGTTTCTGAGATACGTGACATCTCAGCCACATATTGACGCAGTTCATCGGGACCTAATGCACAGTTCAGACCAAAGGAGATGGGTTCAATATGACGTAAGGAATTATAAAAGGCTTCGGTTGTTTGTCCTGACAAAGTACGGCCAGAAGCATCGGTTATGGTTCCCGATATCATCACAGGTAATTTATAACCAAGCTGTTCAAATACACCACTCACAGCAAAAACAGCAGCTTTAGCATTTAAAGTATCAAATACCGTTTCCACTAGAAGAAGATCACAACCACCTTCAATGAGCGCTAATGTGGATTCTGTGTAAGCTTCCACCAATTCATCAAAGCTAACATTACGAAAAGCAGGATCATTAACATCCGGTGAAATAGAACAAGTACGGTTTGTTGGCCCTAAGACACCGGCCACAAATCGTGGCCGATCTGGCGTTTCAATGGTTTTTTGGTCTGCAACCTTTCTTGCAATGCGGGCAGCTTCGCGGTTAATTTCAGCTGAAAGGGATTCCATCTGATAATCAGCCATAGCAATAGTGGTGGCATTAAACGTATTAGTTTCAAGGATATCAGCCCCAGCATCTAAATACTCTTTATGTATGTTTTCAATAATATGGGGCTGACTTAATACCAATAAGTCATTATTACCTTTGACATCACATTTCCAATCCGAAAAACGCTCTCCACGGTAATCATGCTCTTCAAACTTATAATCTTGAATCATGGTTCCCATGCCACCATCAATAAGCAGGATATGTTTTTCTAACTGGGATCTAATTAATGCACTGCGATCGATGACTAGCATAGTGTTTCCTAAACTTCTGTTATAAAACCAAGATAACTACTTTGTATATTGTCAATAATATACTTCGTATAGTTACCAGCAGAACATGAAGTTTAACATAAAAGTAACAGCCAATACTGCCATAACAAATTGAAATATTTGCGTAAACAAAGTGAGAAAAGCGAGTGATAATAACAGAAGAAAAAGAGGCATAAAAAAAGCGAACTCATTTCAGTTCGCTTTATATTACACAGATATTAATAGTGTCATTATAAAAAATAGTATTAATGGTTTATTGCTACTCGTCTTTCGCCTACCTACCACTTTTATACTCCATTATCCTAAAAAACATAAACTTAAGTCAAATGAAGTGTTTACAAAAAACAGGCTAAAAATAAAGACATTCACTTTCAAACAAACACATTACAACCATAAACTACTTAACTTATAATCGACTACCTGGTTATAAAAAAGAATAATTAAACGGCCAATATGGCATTGAGGTGTTTAATAAAACAACTCCCCTTAGATCTATTACCCTTTTCTAAAAACGGATATGAAATAAAAATAATAGCTCCTCTTTTTTATAAAAAATAATAATTCATAAAAACAACAATTTATAAAGACAATAATCAGCTTTTTATTTTTATCATTACTGAATAAGCCAATAAATAAAAAAAGTTTTCCCATTTATACTACTGGCTATAGAAGCAGTAGTGTAACCTTCAGTGGGTCGTCCTTATTAAAAACTGATAAGAAGTGCTTTAATGACTCCCTCTTTATAAATTTACAGAAAATCACACGCACAATAAAAACAAGATAATAAAGCGATTTTTTGTCCTACTAAATTATCAGTCACCCGAAGGTGAATCATTTATTGCAGTGAGGGATAACATTAATATTCCTCTCACTCTCGTGTAATTAATATCAAGTGTAGATGATCTCTTTATAAATGCCAGTGCCAACAACTAATTTTTGAATAATTTCAGCATTTTATTTCAAGTCGTTTAAATCGTATGGAGTAACTTGGTAAACGCAATAATTTAACCAGTTGCTATACAATAAGTTACCGTGGCTACGCCATTTTGCAGGTGGAATTTGATTTTCATCATCATCGGGATAATAATTAATCGGCTGGTCAGGGTTTAAGCCACCATCTAAATCCCGTAAGTATTCATTATTTAAGGTATTAGCATCGTATTCTGGATGACCGGAAATAAATACTTGCCGACAATCTGGGCTAGCCGCTAAATAAACACCTGCTTGTGCATGATCAGCGAAAACAGTTAAACCACTCTTTTCTTTTATAATTTTTGAATTAAACTCGGCGAAACGCGACAAGGGAGCCCAAAATTGATCATCAAAACCACGCACTAGTGGATGATGATGATGATAAGTGTTGTGTTTATAGATGCCTAATAATTTTTTATCGCGAACTTCTCTTTTAATATCAAATAGATGATTAAGCGCGGCTTGGGCAGCCCAACATAAAAAAAGAGTAGAAGTTACATTGTGATGTGACCAGTCCACAATCTCTTTAAATTTTTCCCAATAATAAACATCTTCAAATGGGATATTACCTAAAGGTGCACCGGTAATAATAAAACCATCCCATTTTTGATTTTTAACACGATCAAAGTCACCATAAAATTTATCAAGGTGTTCCTGCGGGGTATTACGTGATGCACGTGCATCTACGCGTACCAATTCAACATCAACTTGCAAAGGAGTATTAGAAAGTAAGCGCATCAATTGCGTTTCCGTTTCAATTTTTTTCGGCATTAGATTTAAAATTAAAACTCGAAGTGGACGAATGTTTTGATCACTTGCACGCGATTCTGAAATAGTAAAAATATTTTCAGATTTTAAAATCCCAGTGGCAGGGAGATCATCAGGGATACGAATAGGCATTAGCAACTCCATAAAGTATTAATTAATTTAGCCATCTAGAAGTCTAACATTATTTTTACATTGAACACACCATTATTATATTTGATGATATGATCCTCATATCAACCTCTATTAAGGACCAGAAATGTTTACCATTACTCAAGCTGATTTACAAAATAAAAATCATGCAAACGCTTATCTAGCGTTAATGTCTCATTATGCGAGTGATCCAATGGGCGGCGGTGAAGACCTTTCCGATTATGTAAAACAGAACTTGGTCAGTACACTATTAAAACGTAATGATGTTGTTATTTTACTAATCTTTAAGCAAGATAAGCCCGCCGCACTATTAACGGCAATTGAAGGATTTTCTACTTTTTCATGCAAACCATTGTTTAATATTCACGATGTAACGGTCATCTCAGATTTTCGAGGATTAGGGTTAACTGCGCTGTTATTTTCTGAAATTGAAAAAATAGCGAAGCAACGTGATTATTGCAAAATAACCTTAGAAGTACTTTCTGGCAACAAAATAGCAAAAAATGCTTATAGCAAATATGGCTACGCTGATTATCAGCTTGATCCCGCTCATGGTAGTGCATTATTTTGGACAAAATCGTTAAAGGGTTAACTCTTGTTTTTAGGGTAAAAAAGAGGCGGGTATAACCACGGTATCATTATCGATGCGGTTATTATCGAGTCGCTCGCACCATGTGATGGGCAACTTCTATTATTAAGTTTGTTCAGTCACGAGCTTAAAAGCTAAGATAGGGTACACAAGCGATGAGTCATGCGACTCCTCTCTCGGTAGGATTAAAATATGCACCTTAATCCTTAAATGGCTTAATGAATAAAATAATTAACTCTCTTTATTCATTACCCATTATCATAAAGCCAGAGGCGATAGCAGCTTTAGGGGGCTTACATCCAATCCGTTGTCCGAATAACACCAACAGCAATCCCTTCTATATCAAAAGCTTGATGTTCAAGATCAACTTTAATTGGTGAAAATTGAGCATTTTCGGCTTTCAGTATGACTTCATTACCTTCACGATAAAATCGTTTTACGGTCACATCGTCCTCTACACGTGCAACAACAACCTGACCATTAGTAATATCTTTAGTCTTATGCACAGCAAGTAAGTCACCATCCATAATACCGATATCTTTCATACTTTCGCCTTGCACACGTAATAGGAAGTCGGCCGCGGGGTGAAATAGGCTTGGATCAACATTGTAGTGAGATTCAACATGCTCTGCCGCAAGAATAGGCTCGCCGGCGGCCACCATACCAATAAGGGGTAAGCCCTCATCCAGTGGCACTATGTTACTTTTATGATCTTCAATGATACGAATACCACGCGAGGTACCCGCTAAAATTTCAATTGCACCCTTCCGTGACAGCGCTTTTAAATGTTCTTCGGCCGCATTGGCACTGCGAAACCCAAGTATTTTGGCAAGTTCAACACGTGTTGGAGGCATACCTGTTTTATTGATGCAATCTTTAATAACATCTAATACTTCACCTTGGCGTTTAGTTAACTCTTTCATCACTTACCTCGCTATAATTTTAAACTGTAAACATACACAGTGTATATCTATACAGAGAAATATTCTAGGGCTCAGAGAAATAAAGTTATTACAGTCGCTTAAGCACTCCAACTCATATAAAAATAATAACGCTTACGCTGTTTTTTATAATCGCCCGCTAAAGTTCAGTATTGTTTCTCCCGACTCTTTTTTGGGACCAATCCACGAGAGAGCTTGCAAAATAGTCGGGTCAAGTTTATCAGTGCCAATAATATCGCCTTTGAGCTGATACATTCCCCCCTCACTCAGCACAATATTGACATGGGTAGCTAACTGCTCCGAATCCTGGGTAAGGGAAGCCACCAGCTCGCCATCCAGGCAACTTAAATCCACACTTGGTGATGCTAAATCAATACTAGCCATTGGTGTTTCCACTTGTGCATCATGCCAAACGAGGTAACCATCAAGCGCCTCACAATAAGGCTTACCTTGTGCACCATTTTCAATCGTTAAGGTCAGTTTCCCCGACGGAGTGACTGCAATAGGCAAGTTTAAGTAAGGTATTAATTCAGTCGCTTGCATATCAATATTAACGCCTGTAAGCCTCAGCCCTGAAAAGCCATAATTTACAGAGCCAACACCATTTAATACCCTTCTTCCATTATCAAATTTAATGTCTATTTTTAAATTGAGTTTTAACAACGCCAGCCAATTAAATTTCCAAGAAAGCGTTTGTAATTTAGGCTGTTGCTGGTATTCAACTTGCGATAACTTACCCTTCCACACGGTACCCGACACCGAACCGATCTTAATCCCTAAATTTTCCGGAATAAAACCCATGATAAGAGAGGCTGGCGCAGTAATCACAAGTGACAATAAATATAAGGCAATGAATGCCAAACTAAGTTTTAATTTCATAATAATTCTCTAAACGAAGACCATTGTTATTCATTCCCAAGTAATAAACGATTCACTTTGATATAACCTGAACGATTGGTTTTCGCCAAGTCGGCATTTAACACTGTGATACCATGCCGATTGCTGAGCTTGGCTAACCATTTAATAAAATTATTAAACTCCACCTCATTTATCCAGACTTCAATACGATCATTTTTATTCATAATACGTGAGAAATTAATATTATTTTGACGCGCACTGGTATTAAGGATCTGCGTTAAATTCACACTTCTTCGTTGCGGATTGCCTGCACTGGCCTGCAACACAATCGCCACCTTTTCTTGTGTCCAGCTAAGTGTTTTTTGTGCACGCATTAGCTGTTTGTTACTGTCGTTAAGTTGCTCTGTTAAAGGGGTCCATATTCCCCAATATAATATTGCGATAGCAATCACCACCACACTCAGTATGGATAACTGCTGTTCTCTTTGACTAATGCTTTCCCACCACTCTTTAAACTGTGTCATGGTTACTCTTTCCTTATTGTCAGTAAACCACTCACTTGGTTATTACTGCTATTTAATGCGCCTTGCTGTAAATTGTATTGTTTCGGTAACATCGAAGAAAATGTTTCAAAGGTTTGGAAATTATCACCGACGGCTAAAATACGCATCTCCTGCTCGGAAGCATCATATTTTAAGTTACTCAGCGAGAGTTGTTTATTATTTTTAAAGCTCGGTGCTATCTCAGCAAGCATCAGGAGGAAATTAGCGGAACCACTCTCGCCTCCAATGTCATTAAGCATGGATGTCACGGCCCTTTTCATGCGTAGATAACGTACTTTATTTTGTTTTGGAAAAGCTAATTTATAAACCTCTTCAACATACTTTTTTGTTGCTTCAGTTTGCATATCTACAGTGCGTTTTTCCAAGTATAAATTGATGCAACTCATTACAAAGAGCAAGGCCACAAAAATAGCAGGCAGACGCCATTTAAGCAGATCTGTATTGGCCTCTTTTTGAATTTTAAATTCGCCACTTAAGAGATTAACTTTACACTGCAATGCACCCGTTGCTAATAGTTCCATCGGTAATACCGGTAAGCCTGTCAACCAATCACCACAAGCTGTTGTAGGTAATGCACTGTAGCTTTTTATAGTTTGCTCACTTTCTGCATTCATTTTACTGGCCAAGATTATCTCTAGCATCGAAGCTTCACAGCTCCATGCTACATATTGACTCTCACGAATGATCCAGTCATTATCAAGTTGTAGCGCTTGCCAATTGTTATCCGTAGCAACAGGCAGTGCTAATCCTTCCGGAATAAATTGTTTACAATTAATGTTTGCATCCGCTAACCAAGCCAACCAGTTCGCTATGCGTTGCTTATCACAAACAGCAACATGCACCAGACCCGGGTGTTTTGCAATCACGGTTAAATGTGATTTTTCTATATCACAAGCAAGCTCTTCTTCTATCAAATAAGGCAATGCTTGTTGCATCTGGCGATTAAAAGTGCCATTAATAACAACTTCTTTAATAGCAACATCAACGCCCGGCAAGAGGCAAATAACTTGTCGTGATTGCGCCTTATCAGTGAGCGTTTTTAAATATTGTGCATTTTCCAGCTCACCGGATGCAATGATCTCTTTTTCACTCTCTGACCAAATAAGCCAATGTTGTTTTTGCGATGCCTCACTTGCTAGGCGGATTATTAATCGTTCACTCACCCACACTCTCCATCTATTTAAGCCCACCAGATTGGTATCGAATCACTTTGGCTTTATTACCATCTATTGCAAATAATATTTGTAACGCAATGATACGATCTGCAAATTCCGCGTTACCATTTAATTGAAAATATTCACTTGTTACGCTCAATTCAGCAGCGAGCTCTGATGAAACGGATAGTCCATCAAACACAGAAGACGCTAAAAAAGCAGCAACATTATCCCAGCCACTGCTTGGTCGGTCTTCTAAAAGACGAGTAAACGAACTTAATGTCAGTTCACTAAAGTCACCTTCAAACAATGCGTATAATAGGTCAGCATGTTCAACGCTAACGGTATTGACATTGATTTTTTGTTCACTGCTTGGAATAGCGCATAAGTAAGGGGCAATGTGTTCATAAATATGTTGACTAACTCCCTGTACCGCACGTAATTCACTGACCTCAACCATCAGGTTATTGGCGGCTAAATGTGCTACAGCACGCCCTTGATAAGTACTATCCTCAGCACCTTGAGAAGCACTGCTGTTATTATCTGAATCAATCCAATCGCGCGTTGATTCAGCAATCATTTCGGCACTGTAATCACTGACGCCAATCGATTCTAATAATGCCTGAAACTGTGTTATCGGCGTCGCACGGTTATCATTTTCATCTTGTACTGCGAGCGCATTAAGATTAAAACAGCTCCGCATATCTTTAAATTGACCACTAATACTGCCATTTTCAAGTGGGAATACCATGCCCTGTGTTGCCCAGCTTTGATCTAAACTAACCACACTACTATCACTAAAATCGTCCTCTAAAATCATGCGCCCAAAATCAGCACTGGCTTGGCCGTACCAATACACACTTTGCGAAAAGATAAGTGCTTCTGTACGTTTTAAACTCAGTGTTAAACGGCCCGTCATGGTCGCCGCTATCGTCACCATAATGGCTAAAATCATTAAGACAGTAATGAGTGCGATGCCTTGCTGTTTTTGAAGAGAGTGATTGATCATTCAGCAAGCTCACTTTCAGGAATTAAGAAGACACGATTGATCTCTGCAAACTGTTTACTGGTAAAACTAATTTCAATACCTCTTGGTAGGCTATATTGTTCATTCCAGCTATTTTTCCAACCATCTGACCAAAATCGAAAACTTAAACTTTCAACATCTTCTAATAACACCTGAGTTTGTGGCTCTTGACCGGCAATAATATCAGGATATAAAAAATATTGGCGTTGTAACTGCCCTTCATACAAACGATAACGAACACGCAATAAATTAGACCGAGGCAAAAGGTTCAATGGGTTTGCCCAGCCTAAACGAGTAAATTCAATCCCTTGATCTTCAGAATCAAATAATGATTTTGCAACAGTGAGTACACGAATATCTTCACTTTCTACTATTTCACTTCTTGATGCGCGAGCAATTATTTGTGTAAAATCCTGCTCAATAATAAGCATCGCACGTTGAATTTTAATCAAGTTATCACTGTGTCTTTTACTGATTTCCCCACTGCGGATAACACCTTGTAGGAGTTGATAAGAGGCCAGACTCATCAACGCAAAAATAGAGATTGCAATAAGCATCTCTAACAGCGTGAAACCTTGATTATGGTGTTTATCATTATTGTGCCGCAATGTAAGTCCTTAAATAGGCAAATGCACGGCCATCTTTGACATCACTGACTTCAATATCTAATGCGATAAAACTACTGTCTCCCGTACTCACACTTTTATAACGCAGATACCATGTTGAGCCGGCCAACTCTGCTGTTTTGTGTCGCCAACTTGATGATGGCCATATCTGTTGAAGTTTCAGTTCAGCCAAACCATTACTGGCCACCCATAGCGCGAAGGTTTTATCTTGTAGGTGTGCTTGGTTATTAATTGCACCCGAGGCGGCATTCATCACCGCAATGCCAGACGTCGCCATGATAACAAGTGCCAGCATGACTTCTAATAGCGTCATGCCATGCTGTTTTTTTAAAGCGAAGAAACAATTCATTGAACACCTGATTTAGTCATCGTGATCGAACCACTCATATTAACTTCAACTAAATGACTTCGTTGATTAACCGTTGTCTCAGCCTCTGAGAACAGCAGACTAAAGGGGGTAACTTCCCCACTCGACATAATAAAAACTTGTGGAGAAAAACTTTCCACCTGCATGCTATTATCATTTTCAATTAAATCATCTTGATCAAGAAAAGAGTCATCATCTTGTGATTCAATTTCATCCCATACTGAACCAAGCAATTGATACTCAAAACGCAAAGATTCAGGGATTTCAATCACTTTTCCAATTTGCTCAGAGGGTAGCGCGATCCATTTTTTAGTAGCAAAATCATAAAAGGTAAAACGATAACTGTTACCTCGAAAAACAAGTGCTAACTCTTTGCCAGAAATAAGCGCTTGATCTTCGGCAAACTGTAACTGCACACTAAAACGCTGCGCTTGCCAATCAACATTTTCACTTTCATTAATTTGATGGGGCATCGCCATCATCACACCCACGGATGCCATCGCCATGACCATCAAGACCAACATAATTTCCAACAGTGTAAAACCACCTTGAAAATTATATTTTTTAGCTCGATTAAGCACTTTTAATCCTCTGCATTGCTACCATCTAAATTCCAGTTACCAATATCATCATCTGTATCTTCTTCGCCATCTTGACCAACAGAGAACACATCAATTTTACCATGGTCGCCAGGGTAAGTTAAAAGGTATTCATTGCCCCAAGGGTCTTCTGGTAAACGTTTAATGTAACCACCTTCTGGATAATTACGTGGCTCAGGATCACCATTTGGTTTATTCAGTAAGGCTTCCAAACCTTGATCAGTTGTTGGATAAATATTATTGTCTAAACGATACATATCTAATGCATTTTCTAATGCAACCAGATCTGAAACAACTTTTTGACGATCGGCTTTATCTTTATTGGCCATTAAATTAGGCACAACCATCGATGCTAGTACGCCAAGAATAACGATGACAACCATGATTTCCAGTAATGTAAAACCCGTTTGTTTTTTATTATATTTCACAATATTTCCTTTTTTAAACGATAAAATGTCATGGTCAAGGTAAGAGTCAACCTGAAACCATATTATTAAGTTGTAAAATGGGTTGCAAGATAGCAGCCACGATAAATAACACCACTCCCGCCATAGAAACCACCAGCGCAGGTTCAAAAAGCCCCAACGCAATAGTAACTTGTGCGGCAAACTGTTTGTCCTGATTATCCGCAGAACGTTCCAACATATTGCCTAATTCACCGCTTTTTTCTCCGCTGGTGATCATATGTAACATCATAGGAGGAAAAAGTTTGGTACTTTCTAATGACCGTCCTAGGCTGCTGCCTTCTCTTACCGAATTAGTCGCTTCGGCAACTTTAATGCGAATATATTGATTACTCAATACATTCCCAGCAATGCCCATCGCTTCTAGCAAAGGGACGGCACTGCTATTGAGGATACTTAATGTCCGTGCAAAACGGGCGGTATTCAGTTCGTTAACAACACGACCTAGTATCGGTACTGTTAATAAATGGCGGTCAAAAAGCAATTGATTTTTTGATTTTTTCAGCCATCTTTTAAAAGCAATGGTGCCCGCCGTCACTAGCATCAAAAAATACACCCCATAAGCACTCAGTGCATCACTGATCGCGATCAAAAACTTTGTCGACGTCGGTAAGTCGGCCCCCATATGTTCAAACTGGCCAATGACCTGTGGCACCACGGATGTTAATAGGATGGTGACCACGGAAATAGCCACAAAAGTGAGTACAATCGGATAAATCATCGCTTGCATCATTTTGCTTTTCATTTCTTGGCGTTGCTCGGCATAATCCGCTAATCGGTCTAAGACTTTATCAAGATGCCCCGATTTTTCACCCGCGGCCACCATAGAACAAAATAGATTATCAAAAATAAGTGGAAAGCCTCGCATACTATCTGCAAGTGTATGCCCCTCAACAACCCCACTACGCACCGAGGAAACCATGCTTTTTATTTTTGGATTTTCACATTGCTCTGCAACTGCAGACAAGCATTCTTCAATAGGAATAGATGCGGCAACAAGCGTGGAGAGTTGACGAGTAATTAATGCTAATTCTGATGTTTTAATTTTACTGCGTAGCAGACTAGAGCCTGATTTTGTGGCCTTATCCGCGACCAGTTCAACCTCAATAGGGGTTAACCCCATGGCACGTAGTTGTTGGCGTAATAAACGCGCAGAATCAGACTCTAGGGTCCCTTTTTTTTGTTTTCCATTGCTATCAATGGCTTTATAAGCAAAGACAGCCATATTAATCCTCTCTTGTGACGCGGAAGATTTCTTCCAGTGTCGTCTGACCCGCTAACGCTTTACTGATGCCATCATCACGAATACTGGTAGAGGTTTTACGAATCACTTTCTCAACGGTTTGCTCACTGGCACCACTGAGAATCAATTCACGTACTTCTTCGTTGACCACTAATAATTCATGGATACCCGTTCGACCTTTATAACCACTGTAATTACACTTTGCACAACCGATTGCTCGGTAAACCAACTGTGAATCAGAATGCTGTAACCCTAATAGCTGCAACTCATTGGCAGTAGCGGGGTGCGCTTCATTACAATATTTACATAAACGGCGTACCAATCGTTGTGCCAGCACACCTAATAAACTTGATGATAATAAGAAAGGTTCAACACCCATATCTCGAAGACGTGTTACTGCACCCACTGCGGTATTAGTATGTAATGTAGATAAGACTAAATGTCCCGTTAAACTCGCTTGTATTGCAATACGTGCTGTTTCTAAATCGCGTATTTCACCAATCATCACCACATCGGGATCTTGGCGTAAAATAGCACGTAAACCACGTGCAAAAGTCATATCAACTTTACTGTTTACCTGTGTCTGACCAATACCATCAATTGCATATTCAATGGGGTCTTCCACGGTTAATATATTTCTATCACGCGAGTTTATCTCTAACAGCCCAGCATATAAAGTGGTACTTTTACCTGAGCCAGTGGGGCCGGTCACCAAAATAATACCGTGAGGTTTATGAATAAGATCACGTAATACACTGTGATTTTGTATGGTCATACCCAAGGTATTTAAATCTAATTTAATGGCGTTTTTATCTAACAAACGTAATACAACGCGCTCACCATGACTGGCCGGCATCGTCGATACTCGCACATCCACAGCTCGTCCACCGATACGCAGTGAAATACGCCCATCTTGTGGTATGCGTTTTTCAGCAATATCTAACTTTGCCATGACCTTAATCCGTGAGACCAATAGCGATGCTAATTTTCGCTGTGGTTTAAGTATTTCACGCAAAACGCCATCAACACGAAAACGAATAACCAGTGTGTTTTCGAAGGTTTCAATGTGAATATCCGATGCTTCTTCTTTAATGGCCTCACCCAGCATGGCATTAATAAGCCTGATAATCGGTGCATCACCTTCTGCCTCCAGTAGATCTTCATCTGCTGGTAATTCTTCCGCGAGGGTGAAGAAGTCTTCGCTACCGATATCTTCCATCAATTGCTGTGCTTCCGATGAAGAAGATTGGTAAGCAATACCAACCAACTGTTCAAAACGTTCATTGTTCACTTTATTTAAAACAAAGCTATGCCCTAATACACGGCGTACTTCTAATAAAATATCCGTACTCGGCATCTCTTTAAAACAAAGCTCACTTTTTTGACCATCATAAGCGACCACCACAGCATGCTTTTTAGAGAATGGAAAGGGCAATTGTCCACGAGGTGTATCTGGCAAGCTATCTCTAATCTCATCGAACAAATCGCCATCAACAGCACTCATTACTGTGCGTCCTGTATTTCAGCGGGTAAAGAGAGTTCTTCTTGTTGCTCATATTCAGTCAAGAAAACATCTGAATTAATCACCTGAGTTTGCCCCCATTCAGGTAAAATAGGCACCTGACTATTGGGCATTAAATTGATACCAATATCACTACGTTCTTGTTGAATTTCGCGTATAAGGCTATATTTACGAGCACTTAATGCGCGCATCGTTTCATCATCACGAACAATCGTAGCACGTAAGAAAATCATTAAATTACGCTTCTCTGTACTGCTTATTGTGGATCTAAATAACCACCCTAGATAAGGTATATCTCCTAATAATGGCACTTTACTTACACTTTCAGAAACCGCTTCATTAATTAAGCCACCGATGACGATGGTTTCACCTGATTTAGCCATTACCGTCGTTTTTACCGAACGGGTAGCAAAAATTACATCAACCTCGGTTTGCCCTTGGATATTTGAAACCTCTTGTTCAATCACCAATTGCACAGAATCGCCCTGATTAATTTGTGGCGTCACGGTTAACTTAATACCCACTTCTCTACGCTCAATGGTTTGGAAAGGATTATCGTTATCAGAACTTGATGTTGAGCCTGTTAATACTGGCACATCATCGCCAACCATAAAACTCGCTTCTTGGTTATCTAAGGTAGTAATACTGGGGGTTGCTAATATGTTAGATGTCGAACTACTTGCAATCGCTTGGATTAATCCAGCCCAATCATCTCCTACGAACCCAGCAAGACCGCCGCTGATACTGGAAATAACGTCCGTTAATGATTCAAGATCATCATTATCATTCTCCATTTCATAAGCACCTGCTATCAGTTCCCCCGTTGAAACGCCATTTCCATTAAAGGATGTACCACCAATTTCACTCGCCCATTGCACACTGAGGTTAATGCCATCACCCTCTGCAATTTCAACAATAATCGCTTCAACCAATACTTGTGCACGACGTATATCAAGTTGACGTATAATGCTACTCAGTGAAGACATCAAAGCAGGTTGTGCAGAAATAACAATCGAATTGGTGCCTTGATGCGACTCAATGCTCAGCTCGGAAGAACTGCTCGACCTTTTATTTTTACTGCTTCCTGTCCCAAGCGAGCCACTTACCCCTTTTAATACATCAACGACTTCGCTAGCTTTCGCATATTTAAGATAGAAAACACGGGTATTGCCATTATTTTTAAGCTCTGCATCTAATTTTTTGACTAACTGGATAATACGAGCCCGGGTTTTCTTTTCACCACTAATAATAATAGAATTGGTGCGTTCATCGGCCACTAAGCGTGGTTTTAAGATACTCGGCGTGGTACTTTTTGTGCCTGCAGCAGGCTTTTGAATCTCAGAGATAGTGTTTACCATCTCTAATGCACTGGCGAACTTTAATTTGACAATATCAACTTCTTGATCACCCGCTTTATCAACACGATGAATGATTTTTACCAAGCGATTGACCACAGCAGCACGACCGGTGATCATAATGACATTTGAAGGGTCGTAATGTACAACATTACCACCCCCTGCATTATCATTTAGCTGACGCAACAGTGGCGCCAATTCACGGACGGATACATTGGCAACAGGCACCACGCGCGTGACCATTTCATCACCACTAAATTGAGTGCCATCATCAACAACAGGAATAGCGGCAACTTTTGCATCCCTGGCTTTAATCACTTTAATAATGCCACTGTTCATCTCAACAATAGCAAAACCATACACTTCTAAAACATTTAAAAAGAATTGATAATATTGTTTTTCATTGAGTAGATCATAACTGCGTACATTGATGCTACCGCGCACCGCTGGGTCTAATACAATCGTTTTACCCAGATTTTTACCCACAATATTGATAAATTCATTAATGTCTGCATTTTTAAAACTGGCGGAGTACTCTGTTGCCCCTGCGAAGTTTACATGGCTAAGGCTTAATACTGTGGCTAACAATACCCAATTAAGTAACTTAGCTGCTTTATTCTTTATCTCTAAACCGACCATTTCGTACAACTCCGACTATCACTTATTTTTAATTTATTGATGAATAAAAAATTATCCTCTACGGGATACTTAAATAAATTTCGTGCAACTGCCCATCACGTTCAACTGACAAAGAAATATCAGTCATAGTGGGGAACTCTTTCATTAATGTAAAGGCTTGCTGTGTATCAGTTAAATCGATACCATTTAATTCAACAGCTAAATCTCCACTTTTTAAACCCGCCTCTTGAAAGAAAGTTTTATTTTTACCCGGTTTAACACGATAGCCCTGTACTTCCCCATCTTTTCGTACCGGAGAAATACGGATATAGTCCGTCAATTTACCAGGGTTTTTTAATAATTCTTGGCGATCTAAGTTGACTATTTTAACGTCTCGATCATAAGGAACCCTGCTCTTTTGACCCCTACGTCCATTATTTTTCTGTGGTTGAGCGAAACTATCGATCCCATCTAACATTAAGGTTTGCTTGGCACCTTTTACATCTATAATAATACGATCTGGGTAAATCTGAGCAATAACGGCATTCGTACCATCAATTTTAGAGTCTATAAAGTAACTATTCTGAATTCCTTTACTGTCAATAATTACACTTGAATATTTAGCTTCACTGGCGGCCACAATACCAACAAGTATTAACTTCAGACGTGTTTTTGGGGCATCAGTGATCTCAGTGATGTCATTAAATTGAACCAAGGCTTGTGCTTCGCTGGATTTTTCACCAAACAGATGTTGTTGCTGTAATTGTGTAGTATTTATTTCAGTTATATTTTTATCATTATTCATTGCGAGCGGTGCCCATAATAAAGTGTGTTTTGGCGCGGCCACAAATGCCCAGGTTAATAATGCCATTTGATAAGTGAATAAGGTAACAACAAGCGCTAAAACAAGCGTTGGCATTTTTTGTAGAAAAGTAGCTGATAACACTGATAATAACCCTGTTTTCATGCAAGTATAATTGATTTATTATGCTAGTCTAGGCAAAGTATACCGCACTTATTATGTAGGGTAGTAGCTATTAATAACTAAAAATCAATGTGTTCTATGATTAAAAATCAATATTTCTCTCGCATTCACCCAAACAGAGACTATCAGTAAACTATTCTGTGACATTTTAAACCATTAACGAGTAATTAAAATCATGTCTGATAACAAAATTCGCTTAGACAAATGGCTCTGGGCCGCGCGTTTTTATAAAACGCGTAGCATTGCTCGCAGCATGATTAATGGTGGCAAAGTCCACTATAATGGCCAACGAGCAAAAGCCAGTAAAATCATTGAACTAGGCGCGTTGTTGAGCATTCGACAGGGTGATTTCAGCAAACAGATATGCATTGAAAAATTGTCTGATCAACGCCGTGCAGCCCCCATCGCAATGACCCTCTATAAAGAAACAGCTGAGAGTATAAAAAAACGTGAAGAATACTCTATACTGCGTAAATTGAGCTTACAAAATGCACCACATCCAGATAAAAAGCCCAATAAAAAACAGCGCCGAGAGTTGATAAAAGCGAAAGCTCAACGTAATAGTGCCAATTTTGACTAACAGAGATAAAAATAATGACAGACCAACTACAACGCTTTCTTTTTGATGATCTAGCAATTCGTGGTGAAATAGCCAATGCAGATAACAGCTTCAATGAAATCATTAAAAATCATGATTTCAGTCCAGAAGTTGCAAATATTATCGGTGAACTTTTAATCGCAACAACATTATTAACGGCGATGCTAAAATTTAAAGGTAAAATTGCCGTACAGCTTCAAGGTGATGGTCCACTAAAAATGGCAGTTATTAACTCAGATCAAAATTTACAGGTGCGCGGAACAGCACGCGTTGAAGGTGAGACACATGGACTTTCTTTCTCACAGCTACTCGGCAAAGGGCACATGATGATAACCGTCACACCCGAAGATGGTGAACGTTATCAAGGCATCGTTGATTTACAACAAAATTCTTTAAGTGCTTGCTTAGAGAATTACTTTAAGCAATCAGAGCAATTACCAACACATGTGATATTACATGCGAGTAGTACTCAAAAACCACAAGCAGCCGGTTTACTCCTTCAAACATTACCCGCCACCAGTGATCACCATGAAAATGATTTTCAACACGTTTGTGCACTGGCAAAAACGCTCAAAGAGCAAGAACTGCATGAACTAAATCAAGAACAGGTATTGTTCCGCTTGTATCACCAAGAAACAGTGCACTTATTTGAAAAGCAAGCAATCTCCTTCAAATGCTCCTGTTCAAAAGAACGTTGTTTATCCTCGCTTGCTTCTATCGCCCCGGAAGAGATTTTAGAGATTATCAAGGAACAAGGCGCAGTTGAAATGCATTGTGAATATTGTGCAAGTGACTATCGTTTTGAAGTGAATGATTTAAAAATTTTATTGGGGGATAGTCATAATCAGCAACATTAAATTTCAGTTTAAAGCTGTAGCTTAAAATGCCGCCATAAAAATATAAAAACTTTATAACATTTTAATGTTATAAAGTTTTTTTGATCAATTACATGACTGAGATCTCATCCATTTCTTATATATTGCCTAGGATAGGCAATAACATTTCAAATTATACAATAGAGGAACTAAATATGATCACATTAGCAACCGATGTATTAACAAAATATGGCATTACAGGTGTTTCCGACATTGTGTATAATCCCAGTTATGATCGCCTCTTTGTCGAAGAAACAGCTGATAATTTAACTGGTTATGAAAAAGGCATCGTTACTTCCAATGGCACAATAGCAGTCGATACCGGTATTTTTACTGGCCGTTCCCCTAAAGATAAATACATTGTAAAAGATGACACGACTCGTGACACTATTTGGTGGAGTGATCAAGGTAAAAATGACAATACAGCAATCGATCAATCAACATGGCAACACCTAAAACAGTTAGTCTGCACAGAGTTATCAAATAAACGTTTATTTGTTATTGATGCCTATTGTGGTGCCAATGAAAACTCTCGCCTTAAGGTACGTTTCATTGTCGAAGTTGCATGGCAAGCTCACTTTGTAAAAAATATGTTTATTCGCCCCACAGAAGCACAATTAGTCGATTTTGAACCCGACTTTGTGGTGATGAATGGCTCTAAAACAAGCAACCCAGATTGGCAATCACAAGGACTTAACTCCGAAAATTTTATCGCCTTTAATCTGACCGAGAAAATACAAATTATTGCCGGCACTTGGTATGGTGGAGAAATGAAGAAGGGGTTATTTTCAGTAATGAACTATTTGCTCCCTCTCAATGGAATGGCCTCAATGCATTGCTCGGCAAATATTGGTAAAGCGAAAGATACCGCCATCTTTTTTGGCCTTTCAGGTACCGGTAAAACGACGCTTTCAACCGACTCAAAACGCGCTTTAATTGGTGATGATGAACATGGCTGGGACGATCAGGGTGTCTTTAATTTTGAAGGGGGATGTTACGCAAAAACTATCCGCTTAAGCGCACAAGCAGAGCCTGATATTTATGGCGCAATACACCGTGATGCATTACTGGAGAATGTTGTTATTGATGCACAAGGTGTCGTCGATTATGACGATGCGAGCAAAACAGAAAATGCACGCGTTTCTTACCCTATTGAACACATTGAAAATATTGCTAAACCAACCTCAAAAGGGGGTCATGCACAAAAAGTAATCTTCTTAACCGCCGATGCTTTTGGTGTTTTACCTCCCGTCGCAAAACTCACTAAAGCACAAACACAATATCATTTCTTGTCTGGTTTCACGGCAAAACTTGCAGGCACCGAGCGTGGCATAACGAAACCAACACCGACCTTCTCCGCTTGTTTTGGTGCTGCATTTTTAATGCTCCACCCAACGCAATATGCACAGCAACTAGTTAAACGTATGGAAGCCTGCGGTGCAGAGGCTTATTTAGTCAACACTGGCTGGAATGGCTCAGGTAAGCGTATCTCAATACAGGATACGCGCGCCATTATTGATGCCATTTTAGATGGTTCGATTGAAGCGGCACCAACCAAACAAATACCACTGTTTAACCTAAC
>JBAHZV010000144.1:0-5551 GCA_037132845.1 Psychromonas sp. | reverse complement strand
TATCTGCTAGACTGAGCCTCAAATTTTTAATGCACAGTATTCGCTGTATTTATAAAAACAAGGATATTTTATGAGTCTTGCCAACAAAGTTTTAGCCATTAATAACGATCTGCCTATTCGCACTGATAAGCCTGTGCACAGTGGAAAAGTGCGTTCTGTATATTGGTTAACAGATGCAGACAGTAAACGGCTAATCAAAGAGAAAGGTTATGATGTAGCAGAAGATGCCCCACTTGCAATAATGGTGATCAGTGATCGTATTTCTGCCTTTGATTGTATTTGGCGAGGTGAAGAGGGCATGAATGGCGTACCTGGGAAAGGTGCTGCATTAAATGCCATTTCAAATCATTGGTTCAAACTTTTCAAAGCGCAAGGTTTAGCTGAAAGTCATATCCTTGATATCCCACACCCATTTGTTTGGATTGTACAAAAAGCAAGACCCGTCATGATTGAAGCGATAGCGCGTCAATACATTACCGGATCGATGTGGCGCGCCTATGCTAAAGGCGAACGTGAGTTCTGTGGAATCAGCATTGCTGAAGGGTTATCGAATAATCAAAAATTACCAGAACTGCTTATAACCCCCTCTACAAAAGGTATTTTAGAAGGAATCCCGGGTGTCGCGGCTGTCGATGACGTAAACATTACCCGTAAAAATATCGAAGATAATTTTGAATTATTTAATTTTAATCAAGCATCTGACATTAGTTTTTATGAAAAATTATTAAAAGAAGGCTTTGATGTGATCAGTGCTGAACTTGCTAAACTAGATCAAATTTTCGTTGATACTAAATTTGAATTTGGTTATGTAACAGATAAAACTGGCAATGAAAAACTTATTTACATGGATGAAGTTGGCACGCCAGACTCTTCTCGAATTTGGGATGGCGTAGCATTCCGAGATGGAAAGATAGTGGAAAATTCAAAAGAAGATTTTCGTCAGTTTTTATTGACCCACTTTCCTGATCCAGATATTTTATTAAATAAAGAGCGCATGGTAGAACGTTTAGCTTTAGCAAAAAATAATGCCTTACCTGAAGCCGTCTTAATGAAGATTTCTGAAACGTATATTGGCATTGCAGAGAAAATAATTGGTCATAAAATAGTGCTGAGCGAAAACCCTAAAGCGGAGATCGTTGAAATTTTAAAAAACCAGTATGGTTTGGTTGATTAATAAATAATTTTAATTCTAAAAAAGCAGAATTGATTTTCTGTTTTTTTAGCGCTTTAGCATACCTATTTATACCGTTACCCATCATAATGTCGCAAGCTTAGGTGCGACTAAAGCAAGGCGTAACGAATCCACTCACCTTACCACTCATTGAATTTTTCATCTTCAATGATAACGGTATATACTTTACCTATTATTATATAAAATATGAGGGGCTCATATGAATGGTTGGTTGGTATTTTTAATCATTTCTTTGGTACTGGGTATTATTGTCAGTAATCTTTTATTATTAAAGCAAAGTGCAAAAATAAAAATACCTGATAGCGTTTTAAAAGCAATCAAAGAAAAAAAATTAGCAGAGAAAGTCGCACAGGAAGTAAAACAACAACCCATAAAAAAACCAACAGACGAATAGTCCGTTGGTTTTTTCAATTTTTACTATAAGCCTTTAAACATTAAACCCCATTCATCTACTTTCTTTTTCTAAAAAAGCATCTCGAATATGAGCTGTAATACTGAAATAAATCTCAGTAATTTTTTGATCACTTAAAGGTTTTTTATCTTCATCTAACCAAGCAATAGAGGTCGTGCCCCCCGTTACTTCACCGAGCTGTATAAAGTATTCACCCGAATCAAGTTCAAAGGGTTTTAAATTATTTTCAGACCAATAGCTTTCACTGGGTTCACTGTAATCTAATAAAAAATAACCAAGATTTTTATCGAAGTCAACAATACTAAAATTGAGCAATGTCAGTAAAGCGGGCAATTTATTCCATGTATCTAAGAACTCATTATCTGCAATCCAGGCACTTTGATGGTTATCATCAAAACCAAGCTTAATCGCGAGCGATTGAGTCTTAGCAGAATCAAGTTTCTCAGACTCTTTTTTATCATAAACATACTCTAACAACTCGTTGATAAAATGTAGCTCAACATCCTGTTTAGTGCGTCCTTTTAGAATAAGGTTTAATTCTTTAGCATCATTTGTTTCAGCATAAGTCAAAGCATTAACAGTGATCGCAATCCCCTGCCCTGCTTGTTTTTCTTCTAATGTTAATTTATAGCTCGATTCTTTTAAAAGAATATTTTCATTAAAGAAACCACCAAATATACTCTGCTCAGAAAAAATGCCTGTTTCTATAAGCTGATTGTTTTGATTAATAATGTCTACATTATTTTCTGCCAAATAAGATTTCGTTAATGACCAAATATTGTCTTGAATATTATCGTTTTGATTAACGTTATTAAACCAAATTTTTGTACCTCCTGTTTCAGGATGCTCAACTAAGACCCCATCAATCACCGCCAACAATTGCGTTGGTGGACGAATATCAACATCAATGCCTTGCATACCAAGCACCTTCTGTTGTTCCGTTAAAGGGGGGAGATCATACTGATTGCGGGCTTCGTGATTGCTAAAACTGCCCGTTTGATAAGGGGTAGTTAATGTCACTTTTTGGTATTCAAAATCACCATTCGCTTGCATACGAGTTTCAAAACGAACACAGGCTGAAAGTGATAAAGCAACAATAACTGCCGTAGTATTACGATAATGTTTAAAAGTTATTTTCATGAAAATAGTTTTGCTTCTGTTAAGGCATCACGTACCACACTGTGGTATTGTTCAGCCAAAATTGTCAGTGGTAAACGGCAATCTGCAGTGGGAATTAAACCGAGCTCTGCACATGCCCATTTAACGGGAATTGGATTTGATTCTACGAATAATTTTTGATGCACGGGCATCAGTTGTTGATTGATTTTTTGTGCTTCTTGGACATTATTGGCTAAAGCAAACTCACACATTTTTGACATTTGCATCGGTGCAATATTACTGGTCACAGAAATAACCCCATTACCGCCTTGTAACATGAATTCACAACCGCTTTCATCATCACCACTATAAAGCAGGAAATCATCGCTGACTAATGCTTTAATTTCACGCAAACGATTTAAATCACCCGTTGCTTCTTTTATACCAATAATATTATCAATTTTAGCAAGACGAGCAACCGTTTCAGGTAATAAATCGACGGCGGTCCGAGAAGGTACATTATATAAAATTTGAGCTAATTCGGAGGATTCGGCAATCGCTTTGAAATGTTGATATAAACCTTCCTGCGTAGGTTTGTTGTAATAAGGAGTGACGTTTAGACCCGCAATAATGCCCGTGTTAGCAAATATTTTACTAAAAGTGATGGCTTCAGCCGTAGAGTTTGCGCCATTACCCGCAATAACACCGATACGCCCGGCTGCAAACTCAACAGTTTTCATTACAACTTTAACGTGATCATCAACATTAAGGGTTGCAGACTCTCCTGTTGTGCCCACCGCAACAATTGCAGAGGTGCCAGATTTTATATGAAACTCAACAAGTGCTTCAAGCGTACAGAAGTCAATTTCGCCAGTTTTATCCATTGGGGTCACGAGTGCAACAATACTACCAGTAAGCATATAAAAATCTCCTATTTAGAATGGCTTAATGTTACTTTTGCCTGCCACTAAAAACAAGTAATAAAGCGAATAGATTGTAGCAATAGCCATTATTTTTAAACTTTGTTGCTTGCGTTCACCGAATAAGAAGATAATCTAGCCTGAATTGAACTTTTTTTACTTTATTGAGGTCGGCATGGCAGTGAATAATCATGATGTAAGCGTTTCCACTTTTCCACAACTAATCATAGAGGGCTCTAAAGAAAAACCTGTTCTGGTTGTTTTTTGGTCACAACAGTGCCCCGTTTGCTGTGAGCAGTTACCTGTTCTGAATAAAATACATGCAGAAGATGAACAGGCTTTTGTAGTTGCCCGTATTAATTGCGATGTAGAGCAAGAAATTGTTAACCACTTTGGTGTGCAAAGTGTCCCAAGTGTCTTTATGTTTATTGAAGGTCAAGCTAGTGACGGTTTTACAGGCGAACAAACAGAACAATTTATTCGCGATTTTATTAACAAACATTTACCCGACCAAGCACAGATTTTATTACAGCAAGGTCAAACTCTTTTTGCACAGGGTGAAGTTGAAAGTGCCAAAAAAGTATTTGTTAAAGCCTCTCAACTTTGTGATTCTGGGCATGATAATTACCATAAGATTAAGCTCGCACTGGCACAAGTCTACTTGGCACTTGGAGACGTTGAAAGTGCAACGCCGATATTAGCGTTGATACCAATGGCCTCACAGAATATGATTTACCATAACTTAATATCACAATTAGAATTGGCGAAGCAGTCTGCACAAACACCAGAAATAACCGCACTAGAAAAAGCACTCAAAAATGCAACTCATAAAACAGAAATACAATACCAACTTGCCGTTCAATACAATCAAGCAAATCGCAATAGCGAAGCCTTAGCATTACTTTATAATATTTTACTGGTTGATCTAAACTATCAAGAAGGTGAAGCAAAAAAAACATTACTTGATATATTAGCGACGATAGATGATGCACCATTAATCAGTGAATATCGTCGAAAATTATATAGCCTGCTTTATTAAAATGACCAAAAACCCATGCAATGACAAAAGGGTGAATGTAAATATCGCCCTCCAACCCTTCCTCTAAAATAAAAGTAGTCAATGTTGACACGAGAGACCCTATCACGATCGAAACACCGTCTATTGTGCATTTTATAAAAAATAACAACGGAGCATGACGTCATTAAGAACACAGATGCGAAGGCAAAAATGTTTGAGACTTTTTGCATCGTTTTTATTAATCTAACTGCTGTAGTTTTTCAAATTTATTATTGTCATCAAGAATTAACTCAAAACGCCCTCTTACACCAAGTTGAGAAAAAAAAGGCACGAAACGACTTGCTGGAATTTGTACCATTTGCCCTACTTCATCACGGACTTTAACCACCGTGTTAGGTCGGTGATAAAGCTGTTCAAAAGCTTGATAACTAATGTTTAAACGGAAATAAAAACGTTTCACTCTTTGTCCTTAATCGTTAGCTAAAATACGATCATAATGAAATATAGAAGGTGGATTATTCTATACCCGTATCAATAAAATTCAGTGAGTATCACTAGTTTGGGCGTTAGTACACGTCACAATAATACCATTTCACTTAATTAAATAAGCAATTATTACGCAAGGAAAATTTGGATTATCAAGGCGCACTCACCTCACGACTTACCATGTTTTTTATTGAATAATTACAAGCATCGAATTAACTTTTTATCATAAAAAAACTTCTTTCGCAAACAGTGTAATCAACCTTGCAATAAGAATTTATTGTTATTTTTATCTTTTTTGCAACCTAAATGGGATTGCTGAAATTTGCAACAATGTTATGATGATTCAACTAGTTAGCCCTAGGTTAAATATTAACTTAGACATATATTTTTCAAGATGGAATACGTTATGTTATTTTTAGTAAAAA
>JBAHZV010000039.1:0-5262 GCA_037132845.1 Psychromonas sp. | reverse complement strand
TTTTAAAAAAGGATTCAAAATGACGAATGATAAAAATTTAATTGCGGCGGATATCGAAGAATATCTGCGTATGCACGAAAACAAAGATATGATGCGTTTTATCACTTGTGGTAGCGTAGATGATGGTAAATCAACGTTAATTGGGCGTCTGCTCTACGATAGCAAAATGATTTTTGAAGATCAGATGGCGGCCATTGAAAAAGACTCAAAAAAATTCAATACCACGGATCAATCATTTGATTTAGCCTTATTGGTGGATGGTCTGCAATCTGAGCGTGAGCAGGGCATTACGATTGATGTTGCTTACCGTTATTTTGCGACAGAAAACCGTAAGTTTATTATTGCCGATACACCAGGACATGAGCAGTACACACGTAACATGGCAACGGGTGCATCGACTTGTGATCTCGCTATTATATTGATTGATGCGCGTCATGGCGTACAAGTGCAAACACGTCGTCACTCTTACATTTGTTCATTATTAGGCATTAAGCACGTTATTGTTGCTGTCAATAAAATGGATGCAGTGGATTATGACCAAAATGTCTACAAAAAAATCAAAGCTGATTACCGTGAATTCGCGAAAAAATTAAACATTACTGATGTACGTTTTGTGCCTATCTCTGCATTAAAAGGGGATAACGTTGTAAACGAAAGTGAAAATATGTCTTGGTATCCGGGTTCAACACTGATGCGTTTATTAAATACTATCCAAATTAATAACGATACCAATGATCAGTTCCGCTTACCTGTGCAATATGTTAATCGTCCTAACTTAAACTTCCGTGGTTTTGCAGGTACGATTGCATCGGGTGAAATTCGTGTCGGTGATACGATTGAAGCATTACCTTCTGGTAAGCAGAGTAAAGTGAAAGAAATCGTTACCTTTGATGGCAATATTGACAGTGCATTTGAAAAGATGGCCATTACGCTTACCCTTGAAGATGAAATTGATATTAGTCGTGGTGATATGATTGTTCGTCCACATGAAAAGCCTGAATCAAGTAAAAACTTTGTGGCGGATGTGGTGTGGATGGATGAAGATGCATTACACGTAGATCGTGAATATATCATTAAAGTGGGCACCAATACGACCGTTGGCTCAGTGGTTGCTATTAACTCTAAAACCGATGTTAATACCATGCAACAAACACCAGCAAGTCAGCTTGAACTGAATGAAATTGGTAGCTGTAATTTTGAAGTGGCAAAACCTGTACAGTTTGATGCCTATCAGCAAAATCGTGCAACGGGTGCGTTTATTGTGATTGACCGTCTTACTAATGGAACGGTTGGTGCCGGTATGATCCGTGGCTCTATTGATGCGGTTAAAGCAAGCCAAGAACATGCTTACAGCGCATTTGAAGTTGAATTCAATGCATTAGTACGTAAACATTTCCCACATTGGGAAGCAAAAGATATCCTTAAAGGATAAAGCCGATAGGCTTGAAAGGCTGGAAGGCTTGATGCTTTCTAGCTTTTTAGCCTTTTAGCCTTATAGCTAGCATATGACTCTTCAATCTTATTTTGTACTTGCTGTTTTCTTATCGACTGTTATCGGTTTAATCAAATATCAACAGCGCCCTAGTTTAGTGTTTGGTATTACGCTATTAGTGCTCTTCTCCACCGATATGGTCTCTACTTCGCAAGTCATTAAAAGTATATCCAATCAAGGTTTACTGACCTTAATTTTACTCATGTTGTGTTCTATCGCATTAGAGAAAACACGCCTGTTGCGTTTAATTGCCATGAAAGTGATTAAACCGAGTTATAAAGCCACATGGTTGCGTCTGTTTAGTTTTACGGTGTTCGCTTCTGCGTTATTAAACAATACGGCTGTGGTTTCAACCATGCTTGCGCCGATTCGTAATAACCCGCATCATCCTGCAAGTAAGTTATTAATTCCTCTCTCCTATGCTGCTATTTTAGGCGGCACGTTAACATTGGTGGGAACCTCAACGAATTTAATCGTTAACAGTCTTGTTTTAGATGCAGGGTTGCCTTCTCTAGGGTTCTTTGATTTCACCTTAGTGGGACTTAGTTTGGTGCTTGTCTGTGGTGTGGTTCTCTACTTTTGTGGACGTTTCCTGCCAAATAAACGCATTATTAGTGCAAAAGCTGAATCTTATTTTATTGAAGCTAAAATTAGCCCAGAATCAAATTTAGTGGGTAAAACCGTTGAGCAAAATGGCTTACGTCATCTTCACTCTTTGTTTTTAGTGGAAATTCTACGCGGTGAGCAGCTGTTGAGTGCGATTGCTCCCACTGAGGTATTGCACGCCAATGATAAACTTATTTTTAGTGGTGACATCTCAAAAGTGAGTCAGTTGAGTATGTTTGATGGTTTGTCCGTCTTTGCTGAAAATAATGGCTTATCAATGAAAAACCTGCGTGAGGTGGTTGTTCGCTCGGAAAGTATTTTAAACCGCAGAAGCTTAAAAGATATCGGATTTCGTTCGCTTTTTGATGCCGCCGTTGTGGCGATTAAACGTGATGGCGAAAAAGTATCGGGTAAAATTGGTCGATTATTAATAAAACCAGGTGATTTTTTAGTGCTTGCCATTGGGGAGGACTTTAAGTCTCGCCGTAATATTCGTAAAAACTTTATTCTATTGTCTGATATAGAGTTAGATTCACGCTTAACGGGTAAAAAAGAGTGGCTCGCAGTGGTGGGCTTCTTAGCTGCTATTATTCTATCGGCAGTGGGGATCTTACCGCTGTTTAAATCTGTTTTGCTATTGCTTGGCATACTGCTACTCAGTGGCTGTTTTAGCCCCAGTGAGTTGTTAAGGCGTTTTCCGGTGGATATATGGGTTATTATCTCCTCTGCGATTGTGCTCTCATATGCACTACAAAATAGCGGTGTCATTGATGCGTTCACGCTGTTTATGAGTGATAATAATCACCATTTTAGTCCTCTGATAGCATTAATTGTTATTTATATTATTACGTGGATCTTGACCGAATTAGTGACCAATAATGCAGCTGCCGCTTTGGTTTTTCCGATTGCTTATGGACTGGCTACCAGTATCGATGCTAACCCGACTGCCTTTATCATGGCCGTTGCATTTGGCGCGAGTGCGAGTTTTATGAGCCCTTATGGGTATCAAACTAATTTAATGGTGTTTAATGCCGGGCAATATAAGTTAAATGATTTTATTAAAGTCGGTGCACCTGTGAGTATTGCTTACAACATCACCGCTGTAACCATGATTGTGGTTGTGTTTGGATTGTAGGTAAAAGATTATAAGGCTGGAATGCTGGAATGCTGGAATGCTGGAATGCTGGAATGCTGGAATGCTGGAATGCTGGAATGCTGGAATGTTATAAGGCTGGAAAGCTGGAATGCTGTGAAATTGTAGTGTGCCTAATATTTTGTTTTTAACGTGCTGTAAAGTAACAAGCTTTTAAGCCTTCAATCCTTCAAGCCTTTAAGCTTTCAAATTTTTCAGCTTTTCATTGAGGTTTTTATGAATACCCCCTATGTAGAAAAAGATGTAAAGGGTGATAAATCATCCGATGTAGTTTGGCATAATGCCAGTGTTTCTCATGATGATCATGCGCAATTAAACGGGCATAACGCCGCTGTATTATGGTTTACTGGTTTAAGTGGTTCTGGTAAGTCAACTGTTGCCAATGCAGTGGACTTGATGTTATATCAGCTGGGCGTTAAAACCTACGTTTTAGACGGTGATAATGTGCGCCACGGTTTAAATGGTGATTTGGGTTTTTCAGATAATGATCGTATTGAAAATATTCGTCGTGTATCAGAAGTGGCTAAATTGTTTGCTGATGCAGGTTTATTAGTTTCAACTGCCTTTATCTCGCCATTTAGATCCGATCGGCAAATGGTCAGGGAGTTATTACCCAATAAGCAGTTTATTGAAGTCTTTATTGATACCCCTTTAGCTGTTTGTGAATCACGCGATCCTAAAGGTTTATATAAAAAAGCACGTGCCGGTGAAATTAAAAACTTTACCGGGATCGACTCCGCTTATGAAGCACCAATTAATCCCGAAGTGCATGTCAAAACTGCTGAGAAATCAATCGAGGCTTGTGCATTACAAGTCATTGAGTACCTAAAAAGGGAAAGCTTCCTGACATAATATATTAAAACGCAAAAAAAAGTAACATTGCTCTTTTTATAACGAAGTGATTTGTTTATAATTATATTTCCCTCTCTTTTATTGAACGGTTGTATGCTCTTACTTTTACTGTGTGCTTTTATTGTTGCCAGTTTTACGCTTTATTTTTTATATCCAATTGCAGTTAAAATTGGCTTTGTTGATCGCCCTTCTAAACGAAAATTACATCAAGGGGATATTCCACTGATTGGTGGTATATCCGTTTTTTTACCAATAGTGATTGTGCTTCAAATTCAGCCAGAACTCATTGCTAACAGTCAAGTTTTTGTTTTCTGTGCGGCCTGCTTCCTGTTGATTGGTTTGTTAGATGATAAGTTCGATTTAAGTGTGAAATTGCGCATTATACTGACTTCTGCTATTTCAATTTTTTTGGTTATTTATAGTGACATTAAAATCCATCAATTAGGTGACTTGGTGGGGTGGGGCAATCTCACCTTAAATAATTTTGAAATATTGTTTAATGTGATTGCAATAATAGGTGCCATCACCGCATTCAATATGGTGGATGGACTCGATGGCCTATTAGGTGGCTTGGCAATCGTCACTTTGTCAGCACTCGCATTACTCTTTGCTATCAATGAACAATATAACGTATTACTTTTTTGTGCACTTATTATGGTTTCTCTTCTTCCTTATATATACTGCAATCTAGGTTTGTTGCCCAATAAAAAAAGGAAGGTTTTTATGGGGGATTCCGGTAGCCTATTTATTGGTTTTGTTGTTTTTTGGCTATTTATTGAAAGTACCCAATACCATGATACTTCCCCGCATATAAATAGCCTTCATCCGGTAACAGTGTTATGGCTTATTGCCATTCCATTAATGGATATGGCTTATACAATGATACGACGCATCCGTAAAAAACAATCTCCTTTTAAAGCGGACAGAGAGCATATTCACCATGTCTGTCATCGTTTAGGGTTATCCTCCACACAAACACTGATGCTTATTTGTACTTTTGCTATTTTATTTGCTTCGATTGGTATTATTGGGGAAATCTACCACTTTTCAGAAATGATCATGTTTATTTCTTTTATTATTGTCTTTATTGGATATTATTTGTGTTTTACCCATATTTGGAAAGTGTCGGTTTTATTACGTCATGTTTCGAACCGATTTA
>JBAHZV010000149.1:0-10888 GCA_037132845.1 Psychromonas sp. | reverse complement strand
TAGCGGCAATGAAAGCAAAAGATAAAGAGAAGCAGGCTGACCTTGATGTTATTTTCCAAGATAAAAAGAAATGGTAGCAGCAATGATCCATATCAAGTGAGTTGCAGATATCATTTAACTCTTTCAGTATGTTGACTTAAGTCATATTATAAAAGAGTTATCTTATTATGATGATAACTCATAATAATGATCACGGTAAATGTCATGCACCACTTAAATGAAAAACAAATTGCCCAATTTAAACTGCAATTAAATAGCGAGATAATTAAAGTCCGTGCAAAAATAAATAGTATATTTTTACAATCTAGCCCTCCTCCCCACCTAGATTTAAAAGGCTTAGCACGTTTATCAGTGGATGCATTGATTGAATTTACATTTAAATTAGAAAATACTTCACTTAAAAAAAACATTGAAAAACTTAAAAAACTTGATGCTTCATTAATAACAATTGAACAGAGCATGTATGGTCTATGTGCCGATTGTGAGAACGAATTGTCTGTGCAACAATTAACAGAAGATGCAACCCTGCAACGTTGTCCTCTTTGTGACCGTAAATACCAAAAACAAACCTCGCACCAATACCGCTTATAAGAGCGCTATTTTTTAAACGCTTTACAGTATATAATTAAAGGTGATAATCACACTTTCAATTACTTAGAGTCAGCCCTTGGAAAATAATAATTTAGTTTTAAATGCACAAGAAATAGCTTGTTTATCCCCCACTCAGTGCACCACTGATTTTTCAATACAACTTACTAAAGCATTTGAAAAAAAACACAATAGTCGTTCTCTTTTTCCGCTCGCGAGTGAAGTTATCAGTCACTTTTTGCAGTTACCAATGCCCCTATTATTTTTAAATACCCAGTATTGGCAGACTGCAACGCTCACCGTTGAGCAAAGTAAGCCCGCTAAATTACCACTGTTAATGTTACAAAATTATGATCAAGAGCGATTATTTGGACGCCTAAACTTAATTTCTGAAGGTAATGTAAATCTGAAAACAGGCGAAATAGCGAATTTGAACGGGGGTTTATTAGTCTTACATATCAGCCCACTTCTGGTTACTCCAAACCTCTGGTTTTTATTAAAAGCATTTTTATTAACTAAAAAAGCACCTCTCAGTGCAGCAGTAAACGGACACAAGTTACGCACCGCAATTGAGCAATCATGCACACAACTCATTAACACTAAAATAATATTAGTCGCCAACCGTTATCAGTTAGATGAATTAACACAAATTGATCCTGATTTTTCACAAATTAGTTCACTGTTTGCAGAGATAGCAGGTGAAATTAAAAACAACGATGAAAACATCGACTCTCTCTATCAATATTGTCAGCAGCAAATTCGTGATAAGGCGCTCAAACCGTTAACATTGGAGGCTTATAATGCATTATTTACCAATCTAACACGCTTATCTGATCACCAAAAAAACATCCATTTTTCACCACAACTGATTGAGTCAACGCTTCGTTATGCGCAGTTAATGCATTCTCAAGATGCAACAGCAACAAATGAAATCGATGCAAAACATATCCTGAAGGTTTTGGCTTTGCAAAAAAGTGCGCAATCGAATGCACAGGATTTTAGTGATCAGGCGATTGTTGAACAACAACTTAAAATCCAATTACAGGGTGAATCAATTGGACAAATAAATGGCATGTCGGTGGTTGAATTGATGGGCTACCCAACAGAATTTGGCGAGATTTTCAGAATATCAGCCAGCGATATGATCGGTGACGGTGAAATTATAGATGTAGAACGAAAAGTGGAACTGGCGGGTAATGTGCATGCTAAAAGTACGTTGATTGTACAGGGTTACTTGAACCACTTTTTCACCCATGTCACTAATTTCCCACTTTCATGTAACGTTGTTTTTGAACAATCTTATCAAGAAAGTGATGGTGACAGTGCGGCATTAGCTATTTTATTAGCAGTAACATCTTGTTACTCCCAGCGCCCTATTATGCAAAATTTGTTTGTCACTGGCGCCTTAGATCAACAGGGTAATGTACTGGCGATAGGTGGCCTTAATCAAAAAATTGAGGCAATTACACGTCTTTTTGACTTAGCTTTACTGAGCGATCCCGTGACCGTGTTAATTCCACACGCAAATAAAATTAATTTATTGTTAAATAAACAAACATTACAACTGATTAAAGATAAAAAGATCAATATTTATCCTATCGAACACAGTTTGCAGGCATTTCCTTTTGCAATGTTACAAACCTTTGAGTCAGTCATTGAAAGGATCAATAAACGCATTCATTTATTGCATAAAGAAGAACATGATGAATCCATTGGCTTATTTACAAAATGTCTAAATTTGTTGCGATAAACTAGATAGTTAGCTAAAGTAGCAAAACTATTTGCCTACAAATATGTAAAGCAATAACCACCATTCCATTCAAACAAGAAAGTGATTATGACAAAAACTGTATCCCAAAAAGAGTTGGGTAAAAACTCTTACACGAAAGAAGAATTAATTCAATGTGGGAAGGGAGAGCTATTTGGCCCAGGAAACTGTCAGTTACCTGTTGATAAAATGCTGATGCTTGACCGTATTGTAACGATCACTGAAAATGGTGGAGAACACGGTAAAGGCGAATTAATTGCTGAACTTGATATTGATAAAGCCCTTTGGTTCTTTGAATGTCACTTTCCTGGCGACCCCGTGATGCCTGGCTGTTTAGGGCTTGATGCGATGTGGCAATTGGTTGGTTTCTTCCTTGGTTGGAGTGGTGGTCCTGGTAAAGGCCGTGCACTGGGTGTCGGCAATGTGAAATTCACAGGCCAAGTTCTACCAACATCTAAAAAAGTAACCTACCGTATCACCATCAAACGTTTAATCATGCGCCGTTTAGTGATGGGCATTGCTGATGGTGTCGTCGAAGTTGATGGTAAAGTTATCTACACAGCAGAAGACTTGAAAGTCGGTTTATTTGTTGATACCACAAAATTTTAGTTTAAAAATAATCTCTCTCTATTAAAGCACTCTCTACATTAGTAGGCAGTGCTTTATTTTTATCTGCGATGACATTAACAGCAATAAGGAATGGTGATGAAAACCCTGTTTAAAATATTCAAAGCCGGCGCAAAATTTCTCAATTTAACGCGTTTAATTATTATTAACAGTCTATTTTTTATTATTGTGTTAATTCTATTGGTAACATTAAGCAGTGAAGAAATACAAGTTGAGATAGCGGATCATTCCGTTTTAAGACTTAATTTAAACGGTAAAGTTGTCGAGCAAAAACAAACTATCGATTTTTCAGCAGCATTATCAAAACAGATGCTCAGTGATGAAAAAGCGCTCTTGGAATACCCTATTGATGAATTATTACAAGTTATTAAGGTCGCACAACTAGATGCAAAGATCGAAAGCATCCTTTTGGACATTTCCGGATTACAATCGGCGAGTTTGAACCATATTACCGCCATAGGCGACGCACTTAACGAGTTCAAATTAAGTGATAAAAAAGTGTTTGCCACGGCGGATAACTATTCACAAATACAATACCTATTAGCGAGTTATGCCAATAAGATTTATCTTGATCCTCAAGGTTTAGTCATGTTGCAAGGTTTCTCTGTTTACCGCCTATACTTTAAAGAGTTATTAGATAATTTATTGATAACACCACACATTTTCAAAGTAGGCACCTTTAAATCTTTTGTTGAACCGTTCACTGAAAAGCACATGTCTGATGCCAGTAAAACAGCAAATTCACACTGGTTAAAGCAACTTTGGCAAGGTTATATCAACACCGTTATGAGTCAGCGTAAAGGCACTAATATCACTGCACAGTCTATTTCACCGGATCTTGATCAGTTAAAGAGTGCGTTACAAAAAACCCAGGGCGATACCGCCCTTTATGCCTTGCAAGTGGGCTTAGTGGATGCGCTATTACCTCGTTATAAAGTCCTTCAAGAAATACAAGCGAATGAGCAACAATGGGTTAGTTATGATGATTATCAAGCGACCATGCCAAGCTTATATAAGTATAGTGAAAATAGTGATCAGATTGCTCTTATCCATGGTCAAGGTGAAATATTAGCGGGCTCACAACATAACAATGTTATTGGTGGAGACAGTTTTTCTGGGTTACTCAAAAAAGCACTTAATAATGACCATGTCAAAGCCGTTGTCATTCGCCTTGATACACCTGGTGGCAGCGCATTTGCTTCTGAAAAAATTCGTCAGCAGCTATTAGAGTTAAAAAAAGCGGGTAAAGTGGTCGTTGTTTCAATGGGTAGCGTCTGTGCTTCGGGTGGTTATTGGATTGCATCAGCCGCCGACTATATTGTTGCCAGTCCAAGTACGCTCACCGGTTCAATTGGTATTTTTGGTCTGTATGCCAGTGCCGATAAAGCGCTTAATAAAATCGGTATTTACAATGATGGCGTTGGCACCACGGCCCTGTCTGCACTTGATCCAAGCCGTCCACTGGATCCAAAACTTGCAGATATTATGCAGATGGGCATTGAAAATGGTTACCAGAAATTTTTAAGCGTGGTCAGTGAAGGTCGCGCAATGAGTTTAAAAGAGGTTGATAAAGTGGCGCAAGGTCGAGTATGGACTGGTGTTGATGCCCTCTCACTACAACTCGTGGACCAATTAGGTTCATTACAAGATGCCATCGATAAAGCCGCGCGATTAGCCAATATTAGCGATTACAGTATCTATCCGATCAAAAAAAGGGTTTCCACTAAAGAGCAATTACTTAATGAGATATTTAACACGGGGGTAAAAATACTGCCACACAACGTGCAATTTAATGCCAGCTTTGTAAAAACCTTTCTCAGCATAAAAAAACAAGCTAGCTTACTGACCTCTTTTAATGATCCCAAAGGGCATTATACATATTGTCCAATGTGTTTTATTAATCAGTAGAGGCTGTCTTTTTCCATCATGACTTTTCACATAAAAAATAATGATTAAATGACCATTAAAATATTTGCACTTAAATTCTATACTCAGTCAGGGGATCTTACCCCCCCTACTTATTTTTATTATGGTTTGCTTTTTTTAGCCAGAACCTGGGTATTGCTTATTATAACACTGACTTCTGGTGCAACAGGTAACAAATTATTAATGATGTTTTATCCCAATAAAGTACATTTTTACTTTGGTTTAGCATCGGGTTTGATTGCTATTGTCCTATTCTTCTTATCAGGAAAAGATCACGATAAACACCCATTGATATGCAAAGTGTGGCAACAAGGTTACCCTTTTTTGTTACTGAGTATTTTATTTGATCTCGGACTGCAACTTTATTATTTATCTTTACAACGGTTTCAATACTCACTGCAAGCGTCAATACAATTGGTGGTAGTGATTTGGTTACTGCTACTTTGTTTGCGCAGCAACCATCTTAAAGCCAGTTTTAAGCGCGTAAAAAAGCAATAACTCTGTATTTGACATTAATTAGGACAAAGCGATGAAAGAGTGATTAAAGCCAGTTTAATCACTCACATATAAACAATAATGCAGTAGAGTATAACGAGACTCTACTTACAAAGGTTAATGTAATTTTAAACGGGGTCGTAAAACACGGTTAATACTTTCTACTATGCTCATCAGTACTGTTTTAACATAACCATGTAACGCCACTTGGTGCATACGGTATAATGACACATAAACAATACGTGCTAAACGCCCTTCTATCATCATCGACCCTTTCATCAAATTCCCCATTAGACTGCCTACAGTACTGTAATTACTTAATGAGACCAGTGAACCATAGTCAGTATATTTATAATCACTTAATGGTTTATTTTTTAATGTTGCGATAATATTTTTAGCGACCAATGACGCCATTTGATGTGCAGCTTGAGCACGGGGAGGGACAAAACCACCGCTCGGTAATGCACAACTTGCACAATCCCCCAGTGCATAAATACTCTCATCAAGAGTGGTTTGTAAGTTTGCTTTCACCACTAACTGATTGATACGATTAGTTTCGAGACCGCCAATCTCTTTTAAGAAATTGGGTGCTTTAATGCCCGCCGCCCATACAATAAGATCCGCTTCAATCAATTCGCCAGATTTTGTGATTAAACCTTGTGCAGTTGCCTCCGTGACCATGGTTTTAATACGCACATCCACCCCTAATTTTAGTAATTCTTGGTGAGCAGAGCTTGAAATTCGTTCCGGTAATGCCGGTAAAATTTTATCCCCAGCTTCAACTAAACTTACTTTTAAATCGGTACTCTGAATATGTTCGAAACCGTAACGTGACACTTGCTCCAATGCGTTGTATAGCTCCGCAGAAAGCTCAACACCCGTTGCACCCGCACCCACAATCGCCACACTGACCTGGTTTGTTTGTTGCGCACCTAATTGTAAATATTTATTAAGCATCAAATGGTGGAATTTTTTAGCCTGCTGAGGGCTATCAAGGAAGATACTATGCTCACTAACACCTTTAGTATTAAAATCATTACTTACACTGCCTAATGCCATCACTAAAATATCATAGCTTAATTCGCTTTCTGGCAAAATTTGAGTGCCGTCGGTATCAATCAACTTATCCAATTTAATAATTTTATTTTCACGATCTATATCCATTAAGGCCGCAAGTTTAAAATTAAAATAATGATTTTTAGCATGCGCGCGGTAACTTAACGCATCAATACCGTGATCGAGTGATCCCGCTGCAACTTCATGTAATAGAGGTTTCCATAAATGCGTCCGATTTTTATCAACCAGCGTGATATGTGCTTTTCCTTTACGCGCTAATTTATGACCTAATTTTGTCGCAAGCTCTAACCCACCAGCACCACCACCAACAATAACGATTCTTTTCATTTTTTTTCCTCTAATATTTATTTTTATGAGTCTTTTTAAGAAAAAACACTCATAAAACAAAACAATACAATAAAAGATAAACAAGGATCACAAAATAATGGAATAACGTTGCAAATGCAACTGATTTGTTAAATGGACAACAAGTTGTTAACAAAGGGTAAGGTTAGTTTACAGAGAGAAAAAAAGGCGACAAAGCATCGCCTCTTTATTGACGTTAAATCAGTTCTTTAAATTGTTTTATAGTTTTTAAATGATGAGAAATATCTTGAAATTTATGCCCCTGGGATTCATCAAAAATAATTTTATAATAGCCGGATAATTCGTGATCATTGCCGATCATATCATTGCTTTCATCCGTGCGAGAAAGAATACATAAACAATTTTTACTGTTTTGGGTGCGAAAACTATCCACACATTTTGTTTCAATATCTAAATACTCTTCAGGCCACTCTATTTTACCGACCATATTATCTTCAGGGTGCAAGTTAGGGTTAAAAATAACCTGTTTAATACCACATAAAAAGCCGATACGTTCACTCCAATAACCGCCCAGACCCACACCACAGATAATAGGAGATTGGTCTTCAGAAGTTTGAATATGTTTATGTACTTCTTTTAAGATATGACTCATATCATGTTTAGGATAAATGGTACTGTAATGAACAAAACGTACATCATCATCAATAAACTTTAATTGCATCACTTTTTCATGATTTCCTGGACTGGTTGCATCGAAACCATGTAGATAAATAATCATTATTATTTCGCCTTATTATTATAATCGACACTTAGCAATTTATATATCCGTTACCATTAATTTGGGCACTAAGAAAAGGCACAATGCACTTTGTTAACGCTAAATAACTAGCCATTAACTACCTTTATCGACATTCATTAAATATAATTTTTTAAAAAATGTTAAAAACTTTGATTTAGATTACACCCAGTTTATGAAAATAACTATTTAAGTGTAAGAATTGCCATGCACTTTTTAGAATTGCTCGGCAAACTGCATCAATTTCTGATGACTTTCTATCCAAATAGGATTTTTCTGCAAAGGAAGATAACAATTAGTGCCTTGATGGCGCATCCTTTGCACAGCGGAATCATCGAGTAATTTTGGTATTTCCAGTGCATCTAAAATTGAAATAGCAGCAATGCTATCATTACATGCAAGGATTAACTCACAACCTGCATCTAAGGCACTGCGCGCACGGGTGACATGATTACCCACAAAACTTGCACCATGCATTGACAGATCATCACTGATTATAACACCTGAAAAGCCTAATTGCTGACGTAGCACCTTTTGTAACCAAAAAGACGAGAAACCTGCGGGTTGTTCATCGCACTTCTCATACACAACATGTGAAGGCATTATCGCAGTTAAAGCCCGTTGCTCAATGAGTGATTTAAAGGGTTGTAAATCGTTTTTAAATATTTCCGTCATTGAACGCGAATCAATCGGTAATGCAACATGGGAATCAGCCTTTACACTACCATGCCCTGGGAAATGCTTACCCGTTGTCGCCATGCCTGTCGCTTGCATCGCACTGATATAAGCGCAAGCAAGCTCAGTGACTTGATCAGGCTCAGGTGAAAAAGCGCGGGTACCGATAACATCTGATAAACCATTAATATCTAACACCGGTGCAAAACTAAAATCAATATCACAAGCAATCAATTCACTGGCCATCACCCATGCACTAGCATAAGCTAGTTTTTTAGCTTCGTCGAGACCGTTATGTTGCAATAATGAACCCGCACTAGGAAGAATGGTAAAGCCACCTTTAAAACGTTGTACTCGCCCTCCTTCATGATCCACTGCAACAACAATTTCTTTTTTTGCATAATGACGAATCTGTGTTACCAATGCTTTTAACTGTTTAATATCATAATAATTGCGCGTAAATAAAATGACACCTGCAACTAATGGGTGTGCCAGCACCTCTTGTTCTTGCGCATTTAACTCATATCCCATGACATCTAAAATTAATGGTCTCATTCTATCCCTATTTTATTTCAATTTTTACGAATAAAAAAACCAGCAATGCTGGCTTTTTAGTTGATCATCTAGTGTGTTGACATCATGTTAATCGACTCAATAATTTATCGATTTCTGTGCGTTGCTTACCACTGCTTTTATCCAATACAGACATTAATATTTCTTTAGCGCCCCCTTTATCATCAATTTCCAAATAAGCGCGTGCTAAATCTAACTGTGTACTAATGCCATTTTCATCATCATCTACATCCACATTTTCCTGTAGATCAACAAAATCAGGAAATTCATCTAATCCTAAGTCTAAGTCAAGTTCTGAGTAGGGTTCATCTGTCTCGAATGAGTCACTATTACCAAGTAATGTTTCAATATCAATAAACTCATCTTTTGCCGCAGCCCCAACTTTAGGTAAAGGTACATCTTCGTTAAAAGCCACATCACTGATCTCTTTCGCTAACAGATCAGTATCTGGATTGTGTGTATTATCAGATAATATTTTTTCTTTTTCTTTTTCTTCCGTAGCCTCCGTTGAGGCTTCTGCAACTAATTCATCTAACGCATCATCAACAGAGGACTCTGCCTTTGGCTCTGCGCTTGGAGCTTCAGATGTCACATTTTCTTCTGCCTCTGCTTCCGCAACTAATTCATCTAAGGCATCTAAGGCATCTAAGGCATCTAACTCATCATCAACAGAGGACTCTGCCTTTGGCTCTGCGCTTGGAGCTTCAGATGCCACATTTTCTTCTGCCTCTGCTTCCGCAATGAATTCATCTAAGGCATCTAACTCATCAACTGAGGGCTCTTCATTTATTTCTGCCTCTGCTTCCGCAACTAATTCATCTAAGGCATCTAACTCATCATCAACTGGGGATGCTTCGTTTGGCTCTGCGCTCGATGTTTCAGGCGCTGCATTTTCTTCAGCCTCTGCAACTAATTCATCTAAGGCATCCAAGGCATCTAACTCATCAACTGGCGATTCTTCATTTACCTCTGTACTTGATGTTTCAGGTGCAATATCGTCTGCTGTTGATGCTTCTGCAACTAATTCATCTATTTCATCAACGGGTGATTCTTCATTTACCTCTGTACTTGATGTTTCTGGTGCAATATCGTCTGCTGTTGATGCTTCTGAAACTAATTCATCTAACGCGTCTATTTCATCAACGGGCGATTCTTCATTTACCTCTGTACTTGATGTTTCAGGTGCAATATCGTCTGCTGTTGATGCTTCTGCAACTAATTCATCTAACGCGTCTATTTCATCAGCTGGCGATTCTTCATTTACCTCTGTACTTGATGTTTCAGGTGCAATATCGTCTGCTGTTGATGCTTCTGCAACTAATTCATTTAACGCGTCTATTTCATCAACTGGCGATTCTTCATTTACTTCTGTGTTGGGCGCTTCTGGTGCACTATCGTCTGCTGTTGATGCTTCTGCAATTAATTCATCTAAGGCATCTGATTCATCGGATGAAGACTCTATGTCAGTATCATCTGATGTTGCAGCTGAATCTACCTCTGATTCACTCTGTTCTGCAACATCATCGCTCTTTGCTGACTCTGATTCCGTTAATACTTCCGATTCCCATTTTTCAGCGAGGTCTTGATCTGCTTGTTTAGCAGCTGATGCTGACTCTTGAGCAACTAATGCGTCAATATCAAAGGGATCATCTTCACTACTCTGTAGTTCGCTTTCGGCATCGAGATCAACCGAGACCATCATATCTTCATCATCGGTCAATGAAGCAATGCCAAAAGGATCCTCTTCACTAATAATGAGTTCATCACTTTCTTCTGTAAGATCAACGATATCAGCAGGCTCAGCCATTAGCTCAACTGCATCATTTTCACTTTCTTCTGGGATATTGGGTTCATCTACAATATCTGAAATATCAATAGTGGGCTCAGCTTCATCGCTAATATCATCAGTTAATAGGGTGTCGAATTCCCCTGTATCTTCCATTAATACCGCAGTTGATTCGGCAAGCTCTTGCTCTTGTTCTGCTAACGCACGTTTCGAGCGAATGCGAGAAATAACAATAAAAATTAACAGTAATAAAATAACCGGTGAAATAATG
>JBAHZV010000046.1:0-21331 GCA_037132845.1 Psychromonas sp. | reverse complement strand
GTGTTTGCACAAAAATTTGAACCCGCTCCTTATGAGTTAACCGATGGTATTTTCCTTATTCCCCAAGTCAAAACAAGTGTTCGCTACGATGATAATATTTACAATGATGAATTTAAGGGCTCTAGCTCATCTGTTTTTTTTATAAACCCTTCGTTCAGCTTTGGTCGCAATGATGGTATTAACCGCTACGGTGGTTCATATGACTTTACGGCTGCTAGTTATTCTTATGACGCAGCGGATAATTATGTTGAACATCGCTTGGCACTACTGGCTCATACGGAATACACTGCTAAACATCGCACTGATTTTGATATAATTTTTAATAATTTACATGAAGACAGAGGGGCTGGCCTCACGGAATATGATGCTACATATTTTGGTGAGCCGCTAAAATACAATGAGTTTACTGCACGCGGTTATTACCAATTTGGAGGACTGACTTCTATCATGCGAATTGGTGCAGGCATTGCTTATAACAGCAAAAGGTACAGAAACTTTTTTGAGCAAACAAAATACAGTGATTATGATGCTCTCAAATTTTTTACTGATGCTGATTATAAATGGGGTCATGTTACCTTCTTAACCTTTGACCTTTACACCAACGATATTCAGTACAACCATCTAAAAAATTCCAATAATAGCCGTGATAATCGCGATAGTGGGGCGCTTGTGGGAGTGCGCTGGGAAGGGCTAGGTAAAACAACGGGTACATTGAAAGTTGGCTACCAATATAAAACCTTTGCAAGTGATGAGCGAGAAAATTTTTCAGGTAATACCGTCGATTTTGGATTAACCTGGAAACCGCTGGCGCATTCTTCGTTTACTGGGCATCTTAGTCGTGTTGCTGAAGACAGTAATACCGTCGGTGACTACATAGAAACATTCGGGGCATCAATATCTTGGAAACATCATTGGAGTGATAGATTTTCTTCAAACGTGCAATATGCCTATACTAATCAAGACTATATTGGGGTCACTCGTCAGGACGATACTAATAATGCCTCATTACGCTTAAATTATGCTTTAACTCGCTGGTTTGAGGTCACTACGGGCTACGAATATACTGTTAAGGATTCAAATGCGCGTAATATTAGTTATGATAAAAATGCGTTTAATCTGGGGATTGTGGTTTCATTATGAGCAAGTATTTATTATTTGCAATCTCATTATTGATGTCTTTTTCCAGCACCGCAATGGAAGTGACAAATTATCGCTTAGGTGTTGGTGATGAGATAGAAATATTAGTTTACGATGAGCCTGATCTAACCGTGCAAATCACCATTAATGACAATGGTAATATTAACTTTCCTTTAATAGGTACTATTTCTGTGCTGGGTAATACCGCGACTCAAGTTCAACGATTAATACACAACGGTTTGAAAAAAGGTTATTTGTTAAACCCTTCTGTACAAGTTGATATTGTGACTTATCGACCTTTTTATATTCATGGTGAAGTCAATAAACCTGGTGCATATTCATACCAACCGGGTTTAAATGTTGACCAAGCCATTGCGTTAGCTGGCGGATTAAGTGAGCGTGCTTCAGTGTCTAAAATATACATTAAACAATCACATCATAAAAACAAAAAAGGCAACAAGGTTAACTTGTCATATGCCGTCTCACCAGGTGATATTATCACCATTGATCAGAGTTTTTTCTAGTAAAAAATGGACCTTAAAAATATCATGCAATCAGTTAATCATTCATCAAATTCGCCAGAGCAAATTATAGATCTAACCATTTATTGGGTTATCGTGATGAAGTCCAAGTGGAAAATTTTAGCTTTTTCTTTCTTTACGACGCTATTGGTTGCTATTTTCGTTGCTGGAATGACACCTATCTATCGTTCTACGGCTTCATTATTGATTAAGGCGAATACTGAAAATACTGTCTCAATTGATTCTGTGTACTCGCTGGATACTTCACGTAAAGAGTATTTTTTGACTCAATTTGAAATTTTAAAGTCACGTATGGTCAGTGAACAAGTTATTGATACCCTTGATTTAGCGCATCAGCCAGAATTTATGTCTGATGGTAAAGTTGCCTTGGTTACACAATTAAAAACCTATATTAAATCTTTTTTGCCCCTTGAACTGCAACGTCCACCTGCAGAACATCTCTTTGATGCACGCCGTGAAAAAGTACAATTAATTAATGTTTTTCAACAACGATTAACCATCAGCCCAATTCGAAAAACACAATTGGTGAATATTTCTTTTGATGCACAGGATCCAAGGCTGGCCGCCTTAGTCGCTAATACCGTGGCTGAAATTTATATTACTCAAGAGATGTCAGGGCAATTAGACTCCACTAAAAAAGCAGCCGCTTGGTTAAAAGCACGTTTAGATAAGTTACGTTCAAACCTAGAAAACTCAATAACAGAACTTCAAGAATACCGCCTGAAAGCGAATTTGATTGATATTGAATCAAAGGGAGTGCGCAGTATTGCGAGCGATGAATTGGAAGGATTAACGGAAAGTTACCTAAAAGCTAAAAAGACCCGTTTTGAAGCCGAAACCATCTATCTTTTTGTAAATAATGTCGCTTCTAATGATATAGATTCCTTAATGAGCTTGCCAAATATTAGTAATCATCCACTCATTAAAGATATTAAATTTGCAGAAATAGATGCCCAGAAAAAAGTCTCTGAATTAAGTTTTCGCTACGGCCCTAAACATCCAAAATTGATTGCCGCTAGAGCACAATTAACAGGTATTAAAAAGCAGTTATCATTGCAGGCGAATAAACTTGTGAGAGGCATCAAAAAAGAACTTAACGCGGCCAAAGATAATGAACGGCGCTTAGCGGATGAATTAAAGAAAGAAAAGAAAAACTTTCAGCAGATAACCAATAAAGAGCAAGGTTATTTAAAATTACAGCGCGAAGTGACGGCTAACCGTAACTTATACGATACTTTTTTAGCGCGATATAAAGAAATGAGTATTACAACGGATCTTGAAGTACAGCAAGCGAGGGTTATTGACCAGGCTGAAGTTCCTTTACATCCAGCCAAACCCAATAAAAAATTGATTGTTGTATTGGCATTTGTTGCTTCTTTTGGTTTTGCGGTGCTATTAACTTTTGTACTGCATGCTCTGAACGATAGTATTAGGAACGTACATGAAGTTGAGTCTAAATTAGCGATGCGTTTATTAGGTTTGTTGCCATTAATAAAAATAAAACGTAAGCAATCATTACCTTTATATGCTTATTTTGATAAAAAAAATAAAGGTTTTACTGAGGCGATCAGAACCTTACGCACTGGTTTTGTTCTCTCTCATTTAGAGAATGAACATAAAGTGGTTATGGTGACATCTTCAATTCCTGGCGAAGGTAAAACAACTATTTCACTTAATATTGCATTTGCCATGGCACAGGTGGAAAAAACCATACTAATAGAAGCCGATATGCGTCGCCCAAGCTTTACTCGTTTATTTAATTTACCTGCTTATCAAGTGGGGTTATCAAACCTTATTTCCGGTAATGAAACGTTAAAAGATGTCATTATTCACGATGAAAAATCGGGCTTAGATGTGCTACCAGCGGGGTTTATTCCTGCTAATCCACTGGAGTTATTATCTCATGCTAAATTTGATGCGTTAATGACGGTGTTAAAAAATCAGTATGAACGCATTATTATAGATTCGCCACCCACACTCGCGGTGAGTGATGCTTTGGTGCTGGTAAAACAAACAGACTCGGTCATTTATGTGGTACGTTCCGAATCAACGAAACAAGCGGTAATTAAAAAAGGTTTATCGCGTTTGGTTGAGATAGGAGCAAAAATAGATGGCATTGTATTGAACCGCGTTAATATCAAAAAATCTAATGAAAATGAATATGAAGGTTATTACGACTATTATGGCTACGGTGAAGAGCTTCAAAGCGACAGTAAGCCTAATTTATGATCGATTTACACAGTCATATTTTAGCCAATATAGATGATGGTGTCTTAACCTTAGAAGATTCAATCGTGCTTATTCGTGGTGCGCTTGCCAATGGGGTAACTAAAATATTGGCGACACCACATATCCATCTCGGTACATTTGATAACAATATAACGATTATTCATGCGGCTTTTGACGCGTTAATCCAGAAACTCCAAGAGCAAGATATAAATATCTCTCTCGCTTATGCCGCAGAAGTCCGTATTTGTCCTGAAATTATATCACTCTCAAAAAACAAAAAACTACCTTTTATGGGCAAGTGGCAAGGCTCTGATTTGTTATTACTGGAGTTTCCACATAGTCATATTCCTCCGGGTAGTGAAAAGTTAATTGATTGGTTAATAAGTCAAAATATTAAACCTATGATTGCACATCCTGAACGTAATCGAGATTTATGGCAATTTTCAGAGTTATTAAAACCTTTTAAGCAACGTGGTTGCCTTTTTCAGGTAACGGCATCTTCCTTATTAGGGGACTTTGGACCTCGTTCTGAACATTTAGCATGGCAGTTGTTGGAAAATAATGAAGTGACTATTATCGCTTCTGATATGCACAATATTTCTCGGCGCCCTTGTAAAATGTTAGAGGCTTATAATGCAGTGAAGTCGCGTTGTAGTGAAAAAATGGCTGAGCAGTTATTTGTTAGCAACCCTGAAATGATTTTTGATTCAAACCCAACCCGTTGGACTTCAATATGATATTTCATGTTGCTCGTGGCGAGAAAATGCTCCGTGACTTGAGTTCTTTTATTAATAGCAATAACTTTTTTAATGCAAAGTTAAACGATTAGGCGTTAAATTGAAATTAAATCTTGTGCGTTACCTGCTTATTTTGACCGCATTTATTATTATTTTTTTTGCGACTAAATATGCACTTGCTAATCTAAGCTATCTTAAAGTTGATAGCTATTTGCAACGTTGGCAAAAAAATAAAAGCATAGAGCAAGTGGCGTTAGATGATGCACTTACTTCTGTTGATCGCATGTTGGCATTGCATGGTCATTTTCCTCATTATTTAAATGTGGCGGGCAAAGTGTATGAGTGGCAAGCGTTTAAGCATCTAGGTGATCAACCGCTTTATCAAAGGTCGTTATCTCAGGCACTCGATTATTACCAGCAATCTACTCAATTACGTGCACATTGGCCATTAACGTGGATTTTTATGGCGAACATAAAAGCAAATCTAAAACAGTTCGATGATGATTTTTATTATTATGTAAATCAAGGGATGAAATATGGTCCTTATACTTATCAAGTTAATCTACAAGTTGCTAAATTTCAATTGCAATACGGGGAACAGTTACATCAACTGTCGCGCAGTGTTGGATCAGAGCAAATAAAACGCGCATTGTTAAATAAGTCCTCGCGTTATAATTTATTATACTATGCTGATGCACTTCATCGTGTTGAACCAGTTTGTGCGGTTGCTAAACGCCATAAAATAGAGTCTATTTTAAAGCATAAATTATGTCAGTAGCCATATGCTATAAGTTAGAACCCTCTCAAAGGTGTAGTGGGGCAACCCCGTTGCCGTGCGATAAAAGTGAGTTGTTATTTATCAAATAAATTATTATCACGAATTAATTCTCTTGGTAAACTGTTTTTAAAACGGTTATTAAGTGCTTTACCTAAGCCTATTATTTGCCCTCGATAACGTGCTAATGCTTCACCTGATATACCCTCTGTCTCTACACCACGCACATCAATGCCTTGATAAAATGTCTTTGCTTGTGACGCGTCAAGTTCAACAATATTCTTGCTGGCTTGAGAAGCGAATGCAGTAATGAATTCATGTTGTGTTTTGAAACCCACCTTGCGAATATTGCCAAACTCTTCCGCAATTTTAATGCCTAAACGAGAAAAGCGCATTTGATTTATTAAGGGTTTAATATTATCAGGGAATAACCAAAATTCTTTATCACGTTGATACAACATGCCATCTATTGCACTAATGCCAAAGTGTTCTTCAAAATAATGATATAACTCGGCTTCTTTTTGACGCGTAGGACGGATAAAAGGGAATTTTCCTAGACGCTTATTAGCGCGTTCAGGCTGACTCGGTGCTGTTTTTCGGATGGCCGCAACAAAAAAACCTTCACTGTCGTATATCTGTGGCCAAATATGTAAAAAACCTTCTTTTGTGAGACTTTTATTGGCTCCCTCAAAAAGGTCATTTAAGTTTAAAAATTCGACACTGTCTGGATAGGTTTCCTGTAACCAAAAACAAATATTCTGATTTTCTTCAGGGCTCAACGTGCAGGTAGAATAGATAAGCACGCCATCTTCTTTTAATGCATGGAAAGCGCTGTTGATTAATCCTTGTTGCACAGTGGAAATGTCATCGATGGCCACTTGATTCCAGTTTTTCATTGCCAGTTTATCTTTGCGGATAGTGCCTTCACCGGAGCAGGGGGCATCCAGTAAAATAGCATCGAAGGTATTTGGTAACCAACTACCAAATACCTTGGCATCAAAATGGGTTAAAGCAACATTTTTAATGCCACAACGTTGAATATTGGCATGTAGCATCTTACTGCGACTTGAAGAAAACTCATTAGCAATAATAAGACCTTGGTTGTGCATTTTTGCGGCTATTTGTGTGGTCTTTGATCCCGGAGCGGCGGCTGCATCTAATAATGTTTTTTCGCTATTGCCTTCAAAAAAGTGAAACAAAGCCGCGACTGGCATCATTGAGCTCGCTTCTTGAATATAAATAAGTCCTGATAAATGTTCAAAACTATTACCCAGCGGTGTTAATTCCTGCTCTATTGCGATCCAAAATCCTTGCGCACACCAAGGAATAGGCGTAAGTTGCCAATGATGTTCAAGTGCGCGTATTTTAAATGCTTGCACTGATATTTTTAAGGTATTGACCCTGATCGCACGACGTAATGGTTGATGGCAACTGTCTACGAAATCTTGTAATGAAAGTTTTTCTGGGAGAATACTGGCCATTTTATCTATAAAATTTTGTGGCAGTAGTGTGTTATTTTGTACTGGGTTATTCACGGTAAATCCTTACTAAATACAGGCTAAAAAGTGCATTTTATTAAACTATTTTTATGGTGTTGGTATTGCCAATTTCCACATGTACCAATCATTATCTATTTTTTTTTGGATGTTAAAACGTGAAAAAGCATTGGCAACCGCTTGTAACTTTTGATCATCATCAGTGCTCATATTAATGCCTCCTTTAATTAATGATGTCAGTGACGTGGATGTTAGTGTCGCGCCAGTAATACCAATGTCCAAATTAAAACCAGAAGCGGGCCAAAAAATAGAATTTTTACGAATGAGATGTGCGTATTTCGGATAAATATTAAGTGTAATTTCAACACCTGATGCATCGTCATTCAACTGTTTGTCGATGATCTCTCCAATCTGGATTTGGCGATGGTAAACAGGGCTTTTAATCTCCACCGAACCGACATTATCGGCCAATAAAATAATGGGCAGTCCAATCTCTTTTTGCTTAAGTGTTGGTGCCTTTGCTTCACCTTTAAAGTTTGTTATTAACTTTCCTCTACCAGGCAAAACATTTAAATAAACACCCGTTACTAATGTAGACAAGTGTTCAACACCTGCCAGTGATATTTCACTGCGAATGATCCAAAAGCGTGTACCTTGCGCGGTGACTTGTTTTATGAATTTTGGTGCAATATTAACATCGGCTTCCACATTATTTTCTGCATTTAAATTAAGCGCGGTTATTTCACCGACTTGTAAACCTTTTAAACGTAACTTTGTACCTACTTGTAATTCATAAGCATCATCAAAAGTGATGGTTATCACTTTATTGGGATGTGTTGCCTCTTTATAACTATTAAAAAGCTTATATTTACCATTTTTAAATTGATTATTGAAGCCTTTGGGTGCGACATCGACTGCTATCCCCCCACTCACGATAGACAAGAGTGAATCAGCCTCCACTTTCACACCAGACAGCCCGGCATTTATTTTGAAACCACTGATATCCCAAAAAATACTTTGTGCGCTGATGAGATGTTTATACTGACCTTTAATAGCAAGTGTGGTGCGCATTAGCCCTGAATCATCAATGGCGAAACCACTGACTTCACCAATTGGAAGTTTACGATAATAAACAGGTGAACCTTCAATAATTGAAGGGAGCTGTGAGCTCAGTAGTGAAACATGAAGCGCCTTGCTAAATACATTTTTTCCTAATTTTGCCTGTGCTTTAGAAGGGTATAAACGAAAGTGAATATCTTTATCGAGTGCTGATACCTTGGTCGATTTTTTAATAGGAAATTTATTATATAAACCAATGCCTCCAGAAATAATATTTTCAAAGGGGGATGATTGTATTTCAACGCCCTTTAGTGACGCTTTAATATTTATACCACTTAATAAATAAAATTGGCTACTCTGATTAATTAAATATTGATATTGATTTTCAATTTCTACCGTGGCTTCAATAAAGGCGCCGTTAGATGAAAAATCAAGGTGCTCAATACTGCCGATGGTAAGACCTTGGTAGGAAATAGTATCACCGACATTAAAACCAGAAGCATCATCGCTTAATAACTGTATGGATAAGGTTGCGGCTGTCGGGGCTCGTCTTTGTTGAATAACAAAGTTGTTTTTTGCTGGTGCTTTATTGGTGGTTTCTGGGGCGGGGGAAAAACCAATATAATCACCGGTGATTAAATTGCCTAAATTCTTTATGTTAGAGAATGATATTGCTGTTTTTTCTAACCAAAATTGCGCACCTTCGGTGATCATGTCACTAAATTGTGGGTTAATGACAGCGGTTGCAATAAAGGTTTGTTGGTCCGATGAGTATTTTAAATTTGTGATACGACCAATGCCGTGACCTTTGAAGATAATGCCTGCGCCTTTGGGCAAGTTTGCAATGTTATTTAATGTTAAGTTTATCTGAATACCTTCATTGCTTGCATCGATATTATCAAAAAGAGTAAAAACACTGTTATTCGTCAATATTTTACTGGTTTGGGGAGAGCTAAAGGTAATACCGCCAGCCATTAACGTGGATAGACTATCAAGTTGCAGGTTGATGCCAGCAGGAGAAATGTTAGCGCTTAAACCACTAATATTCCAAAACTTACTCTTTTCTTTAATTAAATGACTGTATTTTTTATCAATGAATGCGTCGATATTAACAAACTGATCACTTTTGTCTAAGCGCATTCTGACAACTTCACCGACCTGTATGCTTTTATAGAAGAGTGGGGAGCCAACACTGATAGAGCTAGCATTTTTACTTTTTAAATTAATGAGTAAGGCGTTATCAGGAATGCTAATCGGTTGTTCTTCCAGCGCATTAAATTGTGAAGTGTCATCACCATCACCGGGATATAAATTGATATAACTACCAGAAAAAAGAGTTTCTAAACCGGTAATAGAAGTAAGCGATGCTTTAGGAAAAACCAACCAAAACTGAGTATTTTCACGCAACATAAATTTGGCGTGAGACTCAATCTTAGCGGTAATGTTGACACCACTACGCGTATCTAACTCAATTTTTTTAACGGTGCCGACTATCACGCCTTTATAGCGAATACGCGTTTTATCCACGATAATACTTTTCGCGTTATCAAAGTGAATTTCTATAGTGGTTGCTGAGTTTGTTATATTTTGAGCGAGTATCCACAAACCTAAGATAGCAGCCACAATTGGCAAAAACCAGATCGGTGAAATAGAATGGGGTTTAGTGATTTTAGCTTGGTATGGTAACTGTTTTTCAGTCATTGTGTTTTTCGCCCTGAATGATATGGTTTTGTTTCGCTACGTGGTGTTGTGAATCCCATATTAAACGGGTATCAAAACTGTGTGCTGCAAATAACGTGGAAATAACAACAAGCGTAAAAGAGGTCGCCGCAACGCCTGGATACACAGAGAGTAGATTACCTTTATCAAATACGGCCACCATGATTGAAATCACAAATAAATCTAATATTGACCATCTCCCCACCCAGTCCACATATGAAAAAATAATGAGTTGCTTTTTAGCAGAAAATTGCCAATGTAATTGTACCGCAAGCAGTATAAATATTAATGCAATAATTTTAAATATAGGCACCACAATGGAGGCGATAAACACGATTATTGCGATGCCTATCATGTCACTTTTAATTAAAAATAGAATACCACTAAAAATAGTATCAGGATTTAGCACGTTATTTTTAAGCAGGTAAGTGATCGGATAAATATTCGCTGGAATGATGAAAATAATGGCCATAATGAGCATTGCCCAGGTTTTTTGCAGGCTATGCTTTTTACGCAAAAATATATCATTACCGCAGGTTGGACACTGGGTCGTCTGTTCTTTATATTTACTGTAATTACCGCAAATGAAGCAAATTTGTAATCCTTGCTCTTTTCCTGTTTGCCCAGGGATCGCTATTTTTTTCATCAACTTTTATACCTAGCCCAATATTGTTCATTACTGTAATGACTGATAATGGCTAAATTCAGTAAAAGTAAGACAACCAGAAAATAAAAGCCTAAACCGATATAAAGATCGGCATAATGCATCAATTTAAAAATAGCGACCATCAAACTAACCATGTAAACCTCTAACATTGACCAGTGAATTAATCCTTTTGTTATCTTAAAAAGTTTAGGCAAGAAGCGGGGCTTATATTCAAGCGCCAAACATGCGCTACTGATCGCAATACTCATCACCAGTAATGTAGGCGCAATAACCGCACAAAAAAGCACCACAAAAGAGACAATAGGGCTCCTATCAACCATCATCAGAGCGCCTTGTAATAGGTTGGTTTCCTCAGTGATACTCAGTAGGTTTAATGATATTAAAGGTAAATTAAAAGCGGGTACAGTGATGATAAGTGCCGTTAGACAAAGTGCTAGCATCTTTGATGGATCGTAATCATTATTTTTATAGATCAGACTTCCACAACGGATACAACGAGCTTGAACCTTACTAGTGAGTTGAGGAATCGCTGATGTCATATCACAATGTCGACAGATGATTGTTTTCATTAAATATATTTCTTCAAAGTAATCACTTAAATTGGGAGGTCATTATACTAACAAAAGTTGCATTTTTCACAAAAAACATTTACTGTATATAAAAACATGCTTGTTCAAAACATAAGAGGCTACCGTGGCAGTCATCATTAAATACATAGTAGAAAGAAAGGGTGTTGAAAAAATGACCTTTACCAGTAAAAAAGAAGCCGATGCATATGATAAAATGCTTGATAGTGCAGATCAACTCTCTGACTTTTTAAGTGCTAGTTCAATCACATTAGATGATCAACAATTGGAAGAGTTAGGATTATATTTGGCAAGTAATAAAGAGATTGTCCAAGGATTGTTTAAAGGTAATAATTTTACTGAACTAAAAGAACAAGCTAACCTAAAGTAGGTTTTAGTCATGCCGTTCCTATATCCGCGAGCAATCAAGATACTTTCAGTTGGAGATAACCCCCTTTGTTGTCTTTCGAGTGATTTATTGTGTTAATTATCTATTTACTTTGATTCAATACCAGCATTTAACAACTGCCAAGCAAACATCGAGTGCACTCAGTCGTTTTACTTAACACAAATAGGGTCGCAAAATCATAATAACCAAAGTAACCGCATTTTTACTTATTGACTCACATTGAAGGGCATGACACCCATTAAATTTTTATCCTCCTATTAATTAGTCTTTTAAAGTGATCTGGATTGCTTTAAAATGCGTTTCCTATTTATGGATTAATTAATATATACATATGCTTCTTGGTTTGAAGCATCACTGTGAGGATAAAATAAGATGCCAATTATTACACTTCCCGACGGTAATCAACGTCAATTCGAAAAGACTACTTCTATCATGGAGATTGCTGCCGACATCGGCCCCGGCCTTGCGAAAGCTTGTATTGCTGGACGTGTTGACGGAAAACTTGTTGATGCATGTGATCCGATTGAAAATGATGCCACCATCTCTATTATTACCGCTAAAGATGATGAAGGTTTGGAAGTTTTACGTCATTCATGTGCACATCTTTTGGGACATGCAATCAAGCAACTTTATCCTCAAGCAAAAATGGCCATTGGGCCAACCATTGATAATGGTTTTTATTATGATATTGATGTTGATATTACAATTAATGATGAAGAATTAGCAAAAATTGAAAAACTGATGAATAAATTAGTGAAAACGAATTATTCAGTGGTTAAAAAGAAAGTATCAGTAGAGCAAGCCAAAGCACTTTTTAAAGAGCGCAATGAGCCATACAAACTCGAGATACTAGAAGGCATTGATGCCGATGACCGTCCTGGTTTGTATTATCATGAAGAATACATTGATATGTGTCGTGGTCCTCACGTCCCCATGATGAAGTTCAGCCAATACTTTAAATTAATGAAAGTAGCGGGTGCATATTGGCGTGGTAATTCTGACAACAAAATGTTGCAACGTATTTACGGAACGGCATGGGCAGATAAAAAACAACTAAAAGCTTATTTAAAACGTCTAGAAGAAGCCGCAAAACGCGATCACCGTAAAATTGGCAAGCAGTTAGACCTTTATCATATGCAAGAAGAAGCGCCGGGCATGGTTTTCTGGCATGCAAATGGCTGGACTATTTATCGTCAGCTTGAAAATTACATCCGTGAACAAACGCTTGCTTATAATTACCAAGAAGTAAAAGCGCCACAGATTTTAGACCGTTCGTTATGGGAAAAGTCGGGGCACTGGGATAAATACAAAGACAGCATGTTCTGTACTTGCAGTGAAAACCGTGATTATGCGATTAAACCGATGAACTGCCCGGGTCATATCCAAATATTTAATCAAGGTTTAAAATCATACCGTGATTTGCCGTTACGTTTATCTGAATTTGGCTCATGTCATCGTAACGAACCCTCAGGATCATTACATGGCTTAATGCGTGTGCGAGGTTTTACTCAAGACGATGCACACATATTTTGTACAGAAGCACAAATTCTGGAAGAAGTGTCGGCCTGTATCAACATGGTCTTTGAGTGTTACAAAACATTTGGCTTTGAAGATATCGCGGTTAAATTATCAACACGCCCAGAAAAACGCGTGGGAGATGATGCAACTTGGGATAAATCGGAAGCGGCACTTGCTAATGCACTTGACAAAAATAATGTTAAATTTGACTACTTACCGGGTGAAGGTGCTTTTTATGGTCCTAAAATTGAATTTACTTTGTATGATTGTTTAGGTCGTGCTTGGCAATGTGGTACAATACAGCTAGACTTCTCAATGCCCGGTCGTTTGGGTGCAACTTATGTTGGTGAAGATAATGAACGTCATACACCTGTGATGATTCATCGTGCTATTCTTGGTTCATTAGAACGCTTTATCGGCATTTTAACGGAAGAGTACGCGGGTATTTACCCAACTTGGTTATCACCGCAACAGGTCGTTGTGATGAATATAACCGACAAACAGGCGCAATATGTCGAAGAAATTGTAAATAAATTGAAAAAATCGGGAATTAGAGCCATTTCGGACTTGAGAAATGAGAAGATAGGCTTTAAAATCCGCGAGCATACATTAAAACGTGTTCCCTACTTACTTGTCGTTGGTGATAAAGAAGTAGAAGCAAATGAAATTGCTGTTAGAACACGTAAAGGTGATGATCTTGGTAAATTAAAAGTCGATGACTTTATTAACCAAATTAACGAAGAGATCAACACTCGTCGATAACTACTATGGAGGAATTTGTTATAAAAGGTGCAAGAAAAGCCCCACAACAGGGCAATAAACATCGCTTGAATGAAGAGATCACTGGAACAGAAGTGCGTTTATCAGACTCAGACGGCAAGCCAGTTGGTGTAGTTTCTCTTGAAGAAGCAAAAAACATGGCATTTGATCAAAATCTTGACTTAGTTGAGATCAGTCCAAATGCAGAGCCACCAGTTTGTCGCATCATGAATTATGGCAAATTTCTTTATGAGAAAAGTAAATCCGCAAAAGAACAGCGGAAAAAGCAAGTTCAGATCCAGCTGAAGGAAATTAAATTCCGTCCTGGAACTGACGAAGGCGATTATCAGGTAAAACTACGCAACCTGACTCGCTTTTTAACCGAGGGCAACAAGGCTAAAGTAACACTACGTTATCGTGGTCGTGAAATGGCACACCAATCACTTGGACTTGTTCTGCTAAACCGTATTAAAGCGGACTTAGCAGAAATATCTAATGTTGAATCTTTCCCGAAAATGGAAGGTCGACAAATGGTGATGGTACTTGGTCCTAAACGTGCTAGCTAAGGCATTAAGTAGTGGTTCGCCACTCGCCTTACTGGTTTATATTAACTTAGAACAATGCGGAGTTCGCAATGCCTAAAATGAAAACGAACAAAGGTGCTGCAAAGCGCTTTAAAAAGACTGCCTCTGGCGGCTTTAAGCGTAAGCAATCACACTTACGTCATATCCTTACTAAAAAATCTACTAAGCGTAAGCGTCACCTACGTGCACAAAGCATGGTAGCAAAAGTAGATGTACCTAGTATTAACAGAATGTTACCATTCGCTTAAGTAAGGAATTAAAAAATGCCAAGAGTAAAACGTGGTGTACAAGCTCGTGCACGTCATAAAAAAGTCTTAAAACAAGCTAAAGGTTATTACGGTGCTCGTTCACGTGTTTATCGTGTAGCAGTACAAGCAGTAACTAAAGCCGGCCAATACGCTTACCGTGACCGTCGTCAACGTAAACGTGTTTTCCGTCAACTTTGGATTGCGCGTATCAACGCTGCATCTCGTGTTAGCGGTCTATCTTACAGCCGTTTCATCAATGGTCTTAAAAAGGCTTCTGTTGAAATCGATCGTAAGATTCTTGCTGATATCGCAGTATTTGATAAAGCAACATTTGCACATTTAGTTGAAGTTGCTAAAAAAGCGCTCGCTTAATCTCTATTGATTAATCATCGTTTTATAAAAAGGAGACATTATGTCTCCTTTTTTTTCTTTATTTTTTATGATGAATGGTAACTCACAATATATCTGCCCGTTTTCTCATCGTTATTATCAATAAACTGTTCCCCAATCACATTACTCATCGTACCAGAATAATTATCAGCAATGGTTGTTTTTGATTAACCATTGAGCTAAAAGGTCAAGTTAAAAAATTAGAAAAAAGATAATAAATAGCACAAAAATGACGGGTGTAATATAACTGTCACAAAGCGCTAATATACTCTCCGCTATCAATTATATTGGAGAATTTTAATGCAAAGTGATGTGTCAAACCGATTACGTGCAGATCAAAAACGCGTAATTAAAGATAAACTGGTGAAATACGGTATTACCAGTGGAGGTGCACTTGTCTTAGTGACCTTATTACTTATATTTGGTTACTTACTTTATGTGGTTTTACCTATTTTTGCTCCAGTATCACTTGAAGTTGAAAAACAGTTTAACCAAACAACGAAGCAACAAATTTATGCGCTAGGCCTTGATGAACAAAACGATATTAGCTTTCAAATTGATAAGCAAGGTACGTTATCATTTTACTCTTTGCGAGAGCGTGATTTAGGTGAACTTTTGCTTAAGAAAAGCATTCTAAATAATCCTGTCGCTTTTGCACAAACTTCTCCCAATCATAATACCCACCTTTTTAGTAATGACAAAGGGCAAGTGATTATTTTCAAACCTGAGTTTGAAACCAGTTATCCTAACGATAAACGCCTTATAACACCTAAAATTAGCTTTCCATTTGGTGAAACATTACTTGATATTGATCCACAGGGGCAAGCTATTGATACGGTTAGTTTTGAATTATCAGAAGAGTACGGGGCAATTGCCGCAATTACTCGTGATAATCGTGGCTTATTTATGGTGTTAACGGCAACAGAAAATATGATGACCGGAGACATTGTTTGGGAATCAGAATTAATCACATTGCCTTCACTGCCCAAAAAAGTTTCACAGATGCTAGTGAGTCCTGATTTCAATAATTTATTTATTCGCAGTGATGATTCCTTATTGGTTTATGATATCTCTGAACTTGACGATATTTCGATTAAATCAGTATTAAGGATTAATTCACCGAATAGTCATGTTACCGATATGCAGTTATTAACGGGCGCAAGTTCATTAATGGTGTCAAATCAAAATGGTGTCATTAGTCAATGGTTTGAAGTGCTTAAAGATAACAAACGAAACTTTACTTTTATTCGAGACTTTAATGCTGATAATAATGTGACGGATATTGTTGCAGAATACTTTCGTAAAAGTTTCTTAACAACAGATGCCGAAGGTTATCTCTCCATTTTCCATACCACGGGTAATACTCGTCTTATTACTCAAAAAATAAGTGACAATGGCAATCTATCCGTTGCTTTTTCACCACGTGCTAATGCGTTACTCGTTGTTGATGGAAAACAAGTTACATTATACAAATTGGATAATGAACACCCAGAAATTACTTGGTCATCATTATGGCAAAAAGTCTGGTATGAAGGCTATCCTGAAGCGAATTATTTATGGCAGTCAACTTCTGCTAATGATGATTTTGAAGCAAAAATGAGTCTTGTTCCAATCTCATTTGGTACGATTAAAGCCGCGTTTTATGCGATGTTATTTGCCATGCCAATTGCTATCGCAGGTGCTATCTATACCGCTTATTTTATGTCTCCATCCATTCGTTCATATGTCAAACCAACGGTTGAGATAATGGAAGCACTGCCCACGGTGATACTAGGTTTCTTAGCTGGGCTTTGGCTTGCGCCACTTATCGAGAATCAATTGCCGGGCATTATTTTACTGCTTATCTCGCTGCCACTGAGTATCTTAATCACCGCCATGTTATGGACCTTATTGCCAAAGGCGATAAGACAGGCAGTCCCAGAGGGTCTACACCCAATTATTTTATTACCGGTGTTAATTGCTGTCGGTTACTTCTCAATGAGTCTGAGTGAGCCTCTCGAGTTATGGTTATTTGACGGTGATACACGTATGTACCTGACCAATGTATTAGGCATCGATTTTGATCAACGTAACTCGTTAATTGTTGGTATTGCAATGGGATTTGCTGTTATTCCAACCATCTACTCAATTGCAGAAGACGCTATTTTTAGTGTACCAAAGAGTTTAACCATGGGCTCATTGGCACTGGGCGCGACACCTTGGCAGACATTGGTTAAAGTGGTTATTTTAACCGCCAGCCCAGGTATTTTCTCAGCGGTAATGATGGGAACTGGACGCGCAGTTGGTGAAACGATGATTGTTTTAATGGCAACGGGTAATACGCCAATTATGGATTGGAATATCTTTGAAGGAATGCGTTCTCTTTCTGCAAATATTGCGGTAGAAATGCCTGAATCTGAAGTGGGGAGTTCACATTATCGCGTGTTATTTTTAGCTGCTTTTGTGCTGTTTATCTTCACCTTTATGTTTAACACAGTTGCTGAACTCGTCCGTCAACGTTTACGTGAAAAATATTCGAGTCTGTAATTTAATATTATTTAACAACACAATCATCAGCGCTAAATAACAACAGCAAGTGTTAATAGGAAAATTTATGAATAAGTGGTTTAAATCGGGTACCCCTTGGATCTGGATGACCGGTGGTGCAGTAAGTATAAGTTTGATCATGGTGGTCGGTCTGTTTTTATTAATTGGCTGGAGAGGGTTAAGCTTCTTTTGGCCTGCAACCGTATATGAGTTTGATATGGTTGATAAACAGGGCAATCACATGAATGTGATTGGTGAAATTTACGATAGCGAAACGGTTCCCAAACAGCAATTAATAGAAGCCGGTATTAGCGGGCTTGAAAATAAAGGTGATACCTTAGAACGGTTCCTTATTAAAGTTGGTAACCGAGAATATGTTGATCTGGACTTTCAATGGATTTTAGAAACAACGATTAAAGGCAAAAAAATTCCGGATGATATTGTTGTTTTAGAACGCACTAAAAATGGTAATTTCTACGGTTACATTAAAGAGATACTGGAAAATGGAAAAACATTAACATTGTCTCAAGATGAACTCGAAATTCAATTCAAAACACGTCTGTCGATGACTCAAGCATTAAAAGACAAAGAAACAGATTTGTTAAAGGGTGAGATTGGCCGAATTAACTTTGATTTAGAAAAAATACGATTGGCAAAACGTAAGGTTAATTTAGACGGTGAATTAAGCGCACAAAAAATTGCGCAGTTTGCTGAGCAATCTCAACGTTTACGCGATGAATATTTGGTGTTAGAGAAACAGTTATTTGAATACCGTACACAAGCACAACGAGATTCCGTTGTCATAACGGATATGACCGGCCGTGATGTCACTATGCCCATTGCTAGCGTACTTGATTTCTATTTGCCAAATAAAATGACTTTTATAGAAAAAGTGTTGCATTGGTTCCATCAAACTGGAAAATTTGTCAGTGATGATCCTCGTGAAGCAAATACGGAAGGGGGCGTTTTCCCCGCAATCTTTGGTACGGTATTTATGGTCATGTTAATGGCCGTGATTGTGACCCCATTTGGTGTTATTGCCGCTATCTACTTGCATGAGTATGCACCTAAAAATACCTTTACTAAATTTATTCGTATTGCGGTGATCAATTTGGCCGGTGTCCCCTCTATCGTATATGGCGTATTTGGTTTAGGTTTCTTTGTCTATATTGTTGGTGGTAGCATTGATCAACTATTATATCCAGAGGCATTACCTTCACCGACTTTTGGTTCACCGGGTGTATTATGGTCGGCACTGACACTTGCGATTTTAACTTTGCCTGTTGTTATTGTTTCCACGGAAGAAGGGCTCAGCCGTATCCCTATTTCATTGCGTGAAGGTTCATTAGCACTTGGTGCGACTAAATCTGAAACCCTCTGGCGGATTATCGTACCGATGGCAAGTCCAGCAATTATGACCGGACTTATCTTGGCAGTGGCACGTGCCGCTGGCGAAGTTGCCCCTTTAATGTTAGTGGGCGTGGTCAAAATGGCTCCGACACTTCCAGTGGATGGTAACTTTCCATATTTGCATTTAGAGCGTAAGTTCATGCATTTAGGATTCCATATTTATGATGTTGGTTTCCAAAGCCCTAATGTTGAGGCGGCACGACCATTAGTCTATGCAACCTCATTTTTACTGGTTACCGTTATTATCGGTTTGAATTTAACTGCCATTGCAATCCGAAATAATTTACGTGAAAAATATCGTGCATTAGAGCACTAATCATCACTGTAAAAATAAATTTAAAAGAATTAATTAGTAGGAATATAAAAAATGATCACATTACCAAATTCAACGATAGAAGCCGATGTTTTGAACAACCTTAGTGCAGAAGAAACCGCTGTAGAGGTTAAAAACCTGGATCTTTATTACGGTGACAAACAAGCTCTCTTTGATGTTTCCATGAAGATTCCAAAGGGCAAAGTTACTGCATTTATTGGTCCCTCTGGTTGTGGTAAATCAACACTATTACGCAGTATCAACCGAATGAATGATTTGGTTGATATCTGTCGAATTGAAGGGAAGATTGAACTGAAAGGTCAAAATATATACGATAAATCGGTGGATGTCGCCTCCCTACGTCGCCGTGTGGGAATGGTCTTTCAACGACCCAATCCATTTCCTAAATCTATTTATGAAAATGTCGTTTATGGTTTACGCTTACAGGGTATTAAAGACAGACGCACATTAGATGAAGCGGCTGAACTAGCACTGCGCAGTGCTGCACTGTGGGATGAAGTGAAAGATCGTTTACATGATAATGCATTTGGTTTGTCGGGTGGACAGCAGCAACGTTTGGTGATTGCGCGTGCCATTGCGATAGACCCTGAAGTGTTATTACTTGATGAACCGACATCCGCGCTTGATCCTATCTCTACATTAACCATTGAAGAGTTAATTACCAAGCTGAAAAAGAAATTCACCGTTGTGATTGTCACACATAATATGCAACAGGCTGCACGTGTTTCTGACCAAACGGCCTTTATGTACATGGGTAAACTGATTGAATATTCAGACACGAACACTTTATTTACAGCCCCAGAAATGAAACAGACAGAAGATTACATTACTGGTCGTTACGGCTAATTAGTTGCCGATAATATTAAAGTAGAGCAATGAGAGTGTTTTTACTCTCATTGCTCCAAAAAACACAGTATTCAATGCTGAAACTTGCAGCAAGATTAACAAAAAGAGTTAAAAGGAAAAAGTTATGGAATCATTAGACCTTAATCGTCATATTTCAGGGCAGTTTAATAATGAATTAGAGGGTGTGCGTAATCAAGTTATGCAGATGGGTGGTTTGATTGAACAACAGCTCAGTGATGTTCTCATTGCAATGGCAGATAATAATATTGCATTAGCACGACAAGTCATCGCTAAAGATAAAGAAGTTAATAAATTTGAGACCAATGTTGATCATGAATGTTCACGTATCATCGCTAAACGTCAACCGGCAGCGACTGATTTACGTTTAATACTGACCATTATGAAAAGTGTTAATGAACTTGAGCGCATTGGAGATGGTATTGCGGGTATTGCTTCGATGGTGATTGAAAATCAGGATAAGAAAGTGCCTTCATTAATTGGTCTCGAAAATTTGGGGCAGATAGTGCTGAAAATATTACATAATTCATTAGATGCATTCACGCGCTTGGACTTTAAAGCCGCTATCGCAATTCACAAAGAAGATAAAAAAGTGAATCGCCAATATGAAAGTATTTTACGTGAGTTAATGACTTTCATGATGGAAGATCCACGTTCTATTCCTTTTGTCTTAAAAGTACTCGCTTCTGCACATTCAATAGAGCGCATTGGGGATCGTTGCCAAAATTTATGTGAGCATATTGTTTACTTAGTTAAGGGGGTTGATGTGCGCCATGCGACGGAAGAAGAGTTAAATATATTTCTGTCAGATCAATCAATTAAAGATTAATAATAAAGGAACGACTGGCGTTAATTGATATTAATTAAAAACGAGATGAGCGCTTACCATCTGCATACTGTCTCGAGCATTTAATAATGGAAGTGCATGATATATTGACTGGGCTAAGTCTAGTTAAGATATCAGCATTGACTTTTCAATGCTTTGTTCGCGTTATCTTTGCGATAAAGCTTTGAATGCTCTTAACGCTCGGGCGCTTGAAAATGTAATCTTTATCATCCATTGATAACTAGCGATTAATTTTATCAAAAAAACAACACCTTAACTGTACATATCTATCCTCTGGAAAATATTGTTGATAAGATTTACGTAATAATAAAACACACCAGTGACTCTCTAAGAACCTTAAACAGAAAAATAATAGCTTATATTTTAAACGCTTCATCTGCATACTTATTAAGTCTATTGCAGACCCGCATTAGTAGGGTATAATCACGCTTTATTTTGCGGAACCTATTCATGAAAGTCTCTGATTTCTCCTTTGATTTACCCAAATCACTCATTGCTCGCTACCCAAAATCCGA
>JBAHZV010000097.1:0-12961 GCA_037132845.1 Psychromonas sp. | reverse complement strand
ACCGAACTCCATCATTTGCTTTTTTTTAAATCTATTCAATTATGAAATTTGACAGTGCTATTCACAGATTTAGCTTAAGGTACTTCTATCCCATTTTTTAACTAAAAACTTACAATAATATAAAAAAAACGTGATTATTTTGATCCTTGTCCCATCTGTTTTACGATATTTTTTGGGTGAAAAACGCTAATATCTATGTCACCGACGTTCGGGTTGATGAGCGATTATTTTTACCTGGGCTTGAACTTTCATTTAATGCACTCTCTTTCCTTCGGCTCATTTAACGAAGAGATGCGTAAAAAAGCAGTGCTAGGGAGTATTGTTAACCCAAAATGTCGGTTTATTTCCTGCATAAACCAATGGCTATGCGGTGGTTTTATTATTGTTTACATTTTGCTTTGGTAATCCTCTCTTGAGAGGATTAAAATAAACACTTTAATCCTCAAATGGTTAGCTCTTATCGAATATATTACTCTGATTGGTTCGAATATTAGAGTGTATTACGCTGATTCTGCTTAAGTGCTATTGTGTAATATAAATTTCAATGAGATAAGGTAATATGACCTTATTAACTCCTCAAGGATGAAGTTGCCAAAAATCACATTTTTATTTTCCGTTTATATATCAACTTGGCTTGCATTTTTTTTGCTGTTATTGGTGGTGTTGATGGGGGGAGATCTTGCAATAGGTTGCGATTATTTAACCTCAGCTCGGGATAAACTTTTAATTTAATTGAACTAAAAGCACATCTCACGATCAGATCTATGAATTCATTATTTCTGATAACTTGCCAATGCATAATTTAGTATCTGTTTTTTACCCTGTCGATGATTTTTTCGATAAATTTGTACCTGTTTTTGAACAGAAGTTGATAACTGATGGTATTCGTAAACGCAGAAGAAATTCGAGAATGAGCATGAGTGAATGCATGACGATTGTCATTGCCTTTTAATAGTCAAACTATAGAGATTCCAAGAACTTTTATCTCGACCATGTATCAATTTACTGGTTAGCTACACGCTATTTTTAGAGTTAATGCCGAGCTTAATTGTCCCGATGTGTTGGTTTTATGGTTTTAAACTTCATTTATTGATTAATCCTGTAGGTGAAATAATATCGGTAAGTATCACGCAAGGTAACACCAATGACAGAGTGCCAGTCCCAAGCTTGTGTAAAATCTTACCGGTAAACTTTATGCTGATAAATGCTTTATTGGTAAATAACTGCCCGAAAAAATATTGATTTAGTCACAACAGTACGGAAAAATATACCTCAAATAAAGCATAGCCACCATAGAAGCTTAAATGGTTTTACGATTAACTTGATGTCGGGTTTAGTCGCATGTTGTTTAAAAAAGAAGAAAGCAAAAATAAAATTGACAGAAGATGAAACTCCGTTTTTTTATTTATTATCTATGCTTTGTTGTACTCTTTTGTTTGTCTATTGGTGAAATATTGGTCAGGGTTACTTTATTGTTTTGCAGTGTAATATCAGCCTCAATTGAAAAGTATGTGCGCAAATTTTCGACTTTGAGTACTTGCTCTGGCGTACCATCACTGATAATCCTTATAACACCATCCTGTTGTTTAGCAATTAAAATTAAACGATCACAATAACGTGCCGCTAAATTAAGATCGTGCAGAGCTGTGATCGCCGTTTTTCCAAAACGAGTTAATGACTGAATAAGATCCATCATTTCTAGCTGGTGGCAGATATCTAAACTAGCAATAGGCTCATCAAGTAGAATCGTTGGGGATTGCTGTGCTAATGCGCGTGCAATAATCACGCGCTGTTTTTCACCGCCTGAAAGGGTATTGACTAGGCGATCTCGTAGCTGAAAAATATCGGTTTTTTGCATGGCGTCATTGATCAGGTTTTTATCGCTAGAGCCCTCTAATTCAAAAGCGCCTAGATAGGGGTTTCGACCCATCGCAACGAGTTGTTGCACGGTAAAGGCGTAAGGGAGCTCAATGGATTGTGGGACAAAGGCTAACTGTTTGGCTATCTCCCTGCGTTTAATAAGTTGTATATCTTTACCTTGCAACAAAACTTGACCAGATTGTGCTTTTAGTAATCCTAATAGTAGTTGTAGCAAGGTACTTTTTCCCGCGCCATTCGCGCCAATTAACCCTACAAATTCGCCTTGCTTAAATGACAGGTTAATATCATTTAACATGGTTTTTTTATTAAAGGAGAAGTGTAATTTTTCACAGTTTAAGGGTGAAAACATTATAAACTCCCGTTAGCAAGGCGTTGCTTTATTAATAAAAATAGGAAAAATGGCGCACCAAGCATCGCGGTAATGACCCCAAGAGGGATTGCTTGCTCACTGAAAAATACATTTAAAAAAAGATCCGCGCTTAATAATGCGATTGCCCCCCCTAATAAGCTTGCGGGTAGTAGGTAACGATGTGAGGGACCTAATAGCAGGCGTAAAATATGGGGTACTACTAAACCAATAAAACCAATGCCACCCACCACTGATACCGATGCGCCAACCATCGCGGTACTAATGATCAATAAATTTCGGCGAGTTTTACGCACATCAACACCCACAGAAAGCGCATGTAACTCACCCAACAATAATAGATCCAGTTGCTTGCTGTAGAAGATTAACGCAATAAAACCAGTGAATACAATAGGCAAAATGATCAATACATGATCCCAAGTGCGCCCATCTAATCCACCCATGGTCCAATAGATAATCATACGTGCAACATCCCAATTATTTAATGATACCGCTAATAATAAGGAAATAGCGGCTACGTTAAGTGCGCTGATGGCGACACCCGATAACAGTAAAGTGGCAATATTAGTTTGACCACTGGAGGATGCAATACGATATACAATACTGAGTGAAATACCGGCACCAATAAAAGCAAACAGTGGAATTGCCCAAGCAGAGAGAAGGGAAGCGCCAAAATAAATAGCGATCACTGCGCCTAATGATGCACCTGATGACACTCCTAATACGGATGGTGAAGCCAATGGGTTACGGAACATTCCCTGCATCACTAATCCGCATAACGCTAAACTGGCTCCTGCAAAAACAGCGATAATAATGCGTGGTAAACGGATATCTAAAATAATACTTTGTTGCCAATCAATAATGCTATGAGTGTCGAGATGCAAAATCGCTTGAGCGAGAATCTCTGTAATTTGTGATGTTGAGATATCTGTTGGACCTTTTAATAAAGCCACGATACAGAGACTAAAAAACAACACGACTAACAACGTGAAAATAGCAGGGGTCAAGTGCTTGTTATTGAACATTTTTACTCTCTTGATGAATAGGGATATTAGGGTGCAATAATGTAGCTAGCGCTTGCACCCCTTTAATTCTATGTTGTGAAACACTGCGTAACCATTTACTTGGAAGTGCATAAACACGATTATTTTTGATTGCGGGTACATTTTTCCATGATTTTTTTGCCATTAAAATTTGTGCTGCTGAGTCTCCCTTTTTGTCTTGATTAAATACCCATTGAGTCACGATAATTACATCGGGTTGTAATGAGATGGCCAACTCTGCACTTATTTTCTGCTCTCCATTAGCAAGTACATTCTTGGCCACATTAATTCCGCCTGATAGCTCAATGGCTTCATTCATCAGTGAGTCGCCACCCGCACTATAACCGTTTATATCGTAATATAAAACGCGCGGTTTAGGTTGGTTTTTGACTTGTTGCTGAATATCTTTTAGCTGTTTTTTAACGCGTTGAATAACAATCTCAGCCTTTACTTGGGTATCTGTGACGGCTGCGACAATGTTAATGTTATTAAAAATATCATTAAAGCTTTTAAATTCACTGAGGCGCACAATTGCGATGCCACTGCGGAGTAGATAACGCACCGTTTCTGGGTCACTATAGGATGCAACAAAGACTAAATCTGGTTGCAGTGCAAGCATCGATTCTATTTCACTTTGGGTGCGATAGATGCTTTCATCGTAAAAACCAACAATATTAGAAAGGCTAGGATAATCGATATAACGACTTACTCCTACCAAACGATGAGGATCAATTAAATCTGCTAATATATGGTCGCTAACCAAGGTTGCTGAAATAATGCGTTGTGGTGGACGTATCAGTTGGTAAGTTATCCCAGTAACATCGGTGAGTGTTTTTGGAAATACATCACCCGTCACCTGTGTCGTAAAGTTGCCTTGAGGCTCTTCAAAGAGTACAAATAACTCTTTTTTATACTGGATAAAAACAATGGTGAGGGCTAATGAAAGAGTAAATAACAGCAGTTTGAAATTGTTCATTTTACCCTCTTTAATTACTTGTTATAAATTTGTGCTAATGGTGATCTTGTATGTTCGACCTTCAGCATTATAACCATCATGCAGTTGTTGGTCATTATCAGTCATATTATTAATATTGAAACCGACATTAATATGTGCCGCAACTTGATGAGTAATTGTAAAGTTCAGTAGATGCACGGCTTCTAAATTACCTCGCTCACCAATATATGAATAGCTAAATTTAGGTTTAATCGTTGGCGTGATATTGTATTGGATGCTTGATGAACCCGACCACTTTGGTACGTTATCTAGTTGTTGTGCGGTACTTTCATCAATACTTTCAGAATAAGATCCAGCAATATTATAAATAAAGTCTGAGGCATTGTATTGAAGATAAGCTTCTATTCCCTTGATCGTCACTTTACCGATATTAAAAGGGGACCAATCCCAAGATCCTTCTGAAATAGGTGCCCATTCAATTTTATTATCCAGTGAGCCTGTGTATAGGGTTAGTTTCAAAGGAATATAAGCCTTGCGCGTGTCGATATTATGGGTCAGTGTTAACGCTAATATTTCTCCCTGCTCTGCTTCTAAATTCACATTGCCACTATCAGGCCAGTAAAGATCATTATATGAAGGAGCTGTAAACGATGTTTTGTAACTGAAACTTGCTATATTAAACAGTGAAATACCTGCGGAATAGATCCGTGCATCCCCAAAATCAGAATAATGATCATTGCGTATTCCACCGGAAATATTAAGGTAATCCGTTATATCACCACTTACTGAAAAGTAGATGGCGGATTGATCGCGGTTATCGCTATTTTCGTTAGACTTAAATTCTGAATGAATAAACTCACCACCCATATTAATCGCTAAGTACTCCCATGTGCTGTTTATATGTAATTGTGTGAGTATTTCATTGGTAGAATAGTGATCGACATCCGTTGAATTATAATCTTCTGCCTCTAAGTCAACTTCAGCGGTAGAAAGGGTTAATTCAGAAGATAAATTGTTATTAAATAGTTGAATATATTTAGCGGTGAGTTGTAATGTATCCTGTGATGTTTCTGCTTTTCCTCGTACATATGTCTCATTATTTGAATCATTGACCTCTAAATCAGATGTTGCATTATTAACTGCTAAAGACAAACGATTTTTTTCTGTTACGTAAGCAAAATAACTGTTCATTGAATAATTTTGAGATCCAAAATCTTCATCTGATGTTTCAATGAAATCATAACCGTTTGACTTATCTATCTCTAGTGATGTCATAAATTGGAACTTGCCAAAATTATCAGCATACATGCCTGCAATACGTTTGCTATGGTGCGACCCGACACTGATATTGAGTTGTATGTCAGTTGTTTCTCCAGTTTTAGTGACAATATTAATTACCCCCGTTAATGAACTTGAACCGTATAAGGATGCCTGTACACCACGAATAACTTCAACCAATTGAATCGATTCCATTGGGATATTAGGGATATTTTGACTACCAAGTGTTGTCGTTGGGAAAGGCACCCCATTTAAAAGATATAAGGTATATTTGTCAGACAGCCCACGGTGGTAGTTATTGGAGTTATGTTTTGAAGTGCCTGAATTAGTATGTACAAACCCAGGGGTATTTTCAGCAATCAGTTGATCTAATGATTTATTGATGTCATTGCCACTTGGGACAATATTAATGATCGTATCACCACTGTAATATTGTGTTGTTGCACTTGGTGAGCTATATCCTTTGACGATCAAAATATTCATTTTATCATCATCTTTTATCGCGCTGATAATATTGTCATTGGCGAGTGTTTGTATGCTGTATAAACTTAATAGAGCGAGCGCGATAGACCTGTGGCGAAGAGTCAACATGGGACTTCCTTATCATAAACAACATGGAAGTTTTCTCTTTGGCTTGATGTGGCAACAAAATAGAGAAAACGTCCTCTGATTCGCCACAAACATGTATTTACGCTCTAAAAAACCAACCCGTTAATTAGATAGTGACGTTTTTATGCTGGTATCTGACTTGCCTTTTCTAGAATAAAAGACTCACAGTTGCGGGGGCAGTGCATACCTACTCGGGTATATATACTTCCCATTTAATGACCGCCCAATGATGAGCCGTCAACATAAAAACTGAATTATAAGAATTAAGACTCTGATGTCAACCCATGGCTATGAGTAAGACTGTTATCGATAATGAAATATTTTCATAAAGGCGATGTTTTTAGTGCCTTTTTTTGTTAAATGTTCTGCCAATTAATGGCATCAATATCGATGCGCTCATTGGCAATGTAATGCAAATAATCACCACTTTTTACTGGCTCATCTAAGGGAGGATTTAATTGCATTTCATCACCATTTTTAAAATGGCTCAAACCAATTAAGATCATTTCATGTTGGGTTTTTAATGCGCTAAATAAGACCGAAAATGTTATATTTTTATCCAGCATCGGTGTTTGCAAACAATACAGTGTGGCACCGTCTAATGTAGAAAGTAATTTTTCAGTGACCTGACTTGAACCGGGATCTTGCATGCTACGTACCATCATCTTGGCACTATTATCGATACTGCATTCAATATGCGGGCAATGCATTTTCAGTAGCTGTGCTTTGGTTTCATCAAAAAAATGCGCGGAAATATTGGCTTCTTTGGAGGCAAAGGTTGCAATGCTAAGCGCAATTGATAATGTTTCATCATCGGATTTACCATCAATAATAATGCGTTTTGCTTTACTGATTGCGATTCTATCTAGTTCTTTTTTATTAGAAAATGTACTTAATTTTGCAAAGGAAACATTGTCATTATCAGGGAAAGGATTGCTTATATCATCGGTAACACAAAGCAAAATTTGCCGTGCTTGACGTTTTTTATCACCAAGAATAAGATTGACTATCTGTTTTGTTGAATCATTGCCCCAGCATAACAATAGGATGTGATCGTCATAATGGTAAAAATTATTGTCACCGTTCATATTTCTTCTCGCTATATTAATAAATAATTGCGTAATTTTGCCAATGAAAGAGGCAAAAACAATCAAGCCCGATGGAATTTGCCAAAGAGCAACCACTGCTTTACCTGCAAAGGAGATGGGGCTTAAATCACCAAATCCGACCGTAGAAATTACCACCATGTTGTAATAAAAGAATTCTAAAGGGTGGCTAATAAGTTGCTCTTCATTCGCGAAATAAAACAACAGATAGGTGGTCGTTGTTTGTGCGACGACTAAAAAAAGCATAGTCGGCCAATTCATGCGTCGAACGAAACGGCGTATGAGGCGATTAATACGTTTATGCTTCAGTATTAACATCAATAATTCCTATCAGTTACTGGATAAAAAGAAGCGATACGCACGGTTATCTGTTTCATCTTTATAGCCATAACCGAGTGCCTGTAAATGTTGATTAAATGAAGCAAGTTGCTCATCTTTTACTTCAAAACCTGCCAGTACTTGCCCATAAGCCGCACCATGATTACGATAATGAAATAGGGTGATATTGGCATGTGTACCTAACATGTTTAAAAACTTCAGCAATGCATTAGGATGCTCTGGAAATTCAAAGCTATAGATGCGTTCTTTTAATTTTTCAAGGGGGGCTCCACCAACCATATAACGTAGATGTAATTTTGCTACTTCATCACGGCTTAAGTCTGCTATCAAATAGCCTTTTTCGGTGAGGTTTTTTGTTATTTCAAGTAGCTCATCAGCTCCTTCAGGGGTTCTAATACCAACAAAAATATTGGCCTCTTTACGTGAATTAAAACGATAGTTGAATTCAGTAATGGCACGATCATCAAGTTCATTACAAAAGGCTAAAAAAGCACCACGTTTTTCAGGAATGGTGACCGCAAGAATGCTTTCTTTTTGCTCACCTAATTCGCAACGCTCTGAGACATAACGTAACCCGTGGAAATTAACATTTGCCCCACTTAAAATGGCGCCTAGCTGTTCATTTTCAAGTTGATGTAGCTGGCTGTATTTTTTTAATCCGGCGAGAGAAAGGGCGCCTGCTGGTTCTGCAATGGCACGGGTATCTTCAAAGATATCTTTGACGGCAGTGCAAATCTCATCACTATTGACCGTGATCACTTCATCTACATATTGCTGACATAAACGAAATGTTTCTTTACCAATGGTTTTCACTGCAACGCCATCAGCAAATAACCCTACTTTACTGAGTGTTGTGGGCGCGCCATGTTCCAATGCGGCTTTTAAGCATGCAGCATCTTGCGGTTCCACGGCAATAATTTTTATATGGGGTAATAATTGTTTAATATAAACCGCAATACCGGCCACTAAACCACCACCACCGACAGGCACAAAGATTTTATCAAGGTGAGCATTTTGTTGTATTAACTCTTTACCTATCGTACCTTGCCCAGCAATCACATCACTGTCATCAAAGGGGTGTATGGGGGTGTAGTTATGTAGTTTCGCAAGGTATCGACTGTGCTCGCTGGCCGCGTCAAAACTATCGCCATGTAAAACTACCTCGGCACCCAAAGCGCGCACCGAACTGACTTTAATGTCGGGTGTTGTTTTGGGCATCACAATGACTGCTTTGATTGCCATCTTTTGTGCAGAAAGTGCCACGCCTTGCGCATGATTTCCTGCCGAGGCTGCAATCACACCACATAGCTTTTGCGTCTCAGATAGGCTCGACAACTTATTATAAGCGCCACGCAGTTTAAAGGAGTGCACCGGTTGTCGGTCTTCTCGTTTTAAAAATATTTGGTTATTGAGACGCTTGGAAAGTTTACCAAGTGGTTGCAAAGGTGTCTCGATAGCTGCTTCATAAACAGGGGCAAGCAGAATTTTTTTTAGATATTGTGCTGCTGATACGAATTGTGTCATAGGATGTTTAATACTCTTCATGTTGGTAATAGAGAATTAAAAGGGGCGTGACTTCGCATTGCCCCAAAATTATTTTTAGTCTATTTTACGGTGGCAAATAATTCGCCTAAGCGTGTGACAGTACCCGCTTTTAGTTCTTCTGAAAAGTTGATGCTGTTCTTTGCAAAGAGGGCAATAATGGTGCTACCTAATTTAAAGCGTCCCATTTCGACACCTTTTTCAAGGGTGATATCTTGATCACTATAATCCCAGTATTGAATGTCTTTACCTTTTAGCGTGCCTGCCCAAACGGTTTCAATGCTGGCAACGATAGTTGCACCAACGAGAACCATCGCCATGGGACCAATCGCTGTTGAAAAAATAGCGACTGCACGCTCATTTCTAGCAAACAGGTTAGGTACATTTTCAGCGGTCAGAGGATTGACAGAAAAGAGCTCACCAGGAATAAATATCATCTGTTCTAATTTTCCGGTGATTGGCATATGAATACGGTGATAGTCTTTTGGGGCGAGATATACAGTAGAGAACATTCCGTCATCAAAAGGTGTTGCGACCTCATCACGCCCCCCAAGCAACTCACGCAAACTAAAATCGTGGCCTTTTGCTTGGAAAATCCGACATTCTTTAATATCGCCTTGTTGGCTTACTTTTCCATCTACAGGTATCGCTAGATTGCTATCACCTGCAACAATACTACGAATTCCTTCTTTAAGTTCACGGGTGAAAAAAGCATTAAAAGATTCAAAATGCTCTGGCTTAGGGTGTTTGGCTTCACTCATATCCACCTGGTATTTTGAAATAAACTGTTTAATCAAAAAGGTGGTGAATTTACCCGCTTTTGCGGCTGCCAATTTACCTGTTAAACGTGATAAAAGATGTTTTGGTAAAATGTATTGGCCAGCAATTTTTAATTGATCGATCATATTACTCTCTATTCTTAATGAGTATTTGGGTCACGATGACGCGCATTTTTAGCATCATCCATGGTTTCTAAAATACGTACAAAACTGTGATAACGAGCTTCATCTATTTTGTTTTCTTGCACGGCGGTCACCAGTGCACAGCCAGGGTCAGTTTTATGCTTACAATCACGAAAACGACAGTGACCTAAGTGTTCCCGAAACTCAATAAAACCACTGGCAATACGTTCTGGTGCAAGGTGCCATAATGAAAACTCGCGAATACCTGGGCTATCAATGAGATCACCACCGTCAGGGAAATGGTATAAACGTGCCGTTGTAGTGGTATGTTTACCTAAACCAGAACCTTCTGAGATTTCTCCCGTTACCGCTTCAACTTCAGGCAATAACATATTTAACAGTGATGTTTTACCTACACCAGATTGACCCACAAAAATATTGATTTTATCTTTCATGGCGACTTTTAAGTTATCTAGGCCATCACCATGCATTGAGCTGTAAAGTACGTTATAACCGATATCACGATAACTTTGTAACTCTTTATCAATTAGTTGTCGAGATTCATCATCGAGTAAATCACTTTTATTAAGCACGATAATAGGTGTGATGCCGATATCTTCACAGGCTACTAAATAGCGATCAATAATATTACGAGAAAATTCTGGAGCGATAGAGCTGACAATAATAATGTGATCAATATTAGCCGCGATTGGTTTGATTCCATCGTAATAGTCAGGACGAGTGAGCACCGTGGTACGTGGATGAACCGCCTCTACAACGCCACTAATACCATGATATGACTCATTTCCTGCTCGCCAGACCACTTTGTCTCCAGTGACTAAAGATTTAATCGCACGACGTAAGTTACAGCGTTCGATATTGCCTTTTTCATCTTCTATATCAGCATGTTGACCAAAGCGACTGATCACCACACCTTCAAGTTGTGGACCAAGTTCAGATTCATCCCATTGTTTGCTCTCATTTTTTTTCAATCGTTTGTTATGATTGCTTTGAACGCGCCGAATTTGATTTTTGCTGAGTTTTTTCTTCTTAGCCACAGGCTTCCTTAACGATGTATTATCTATCACAAATTATATTAATAAAGTATCATACTATATTTTGTAGATGATGTAGCAAAAGAGCGCTATCTGATTGAGAAAAGGAACACAATAAGTATGAATAATAACTTAATTTGGATAGATTTAGAGATGACCGGTCTGAATCCAGAGACTGAGACCATAATAGAAATTGCAACCGTGGTAACGGACAGTGATCTGAATGTGATTGCTGAAGGCCCTGAAATTATTATCCATGAATGCAAAGAAAAAATGGATGCAATGGATCAATGGTGTGTTCAACACCATGGCGAATCAGGCCTCACGGAGCGTGTTATTAAGAGCAACATAAACTGTGCTCAAGCGGAACAAGAAACACTGGCTTTTTTGGAAAAATGGACGCAAGCGGGGGCTTCGCCTTTGTGTGGAAATAGCATCGGTCAAGATCGTCGTTTCTTAGTGCGTTATATGCCACAGTTGGAAGCTCATTTTCATTATCGTAATATCGATGTCAGTTCGATTAAAGAGCTAGGTAAGCGCTGGGCGCCTGAAATGACCCGTGCCCATAAGAAACAAGGATCCCACTTAGCAATGATGGATATTAAAGAATCAATCTCCGAATTACAGCATTACCGCGAACACTTTTTTAAATTTTAGTTTGATTTTTAGTAACTTATGTGGATTACTCAGGTAGTGCAATGAGAAGTTCAACACCGCTTAAAATTAGACCGTTCAGCTAAAAGCAAGCCAATAAAACTAGATTATTATAGGGTTAAGTGTCATTCCGATCCATTTTTCAAGTTTTACCTGAGCTAACTACATAAGCATGTTCTTAAAAGCTCAAAACCTTCTGCTTGAATATATTTTTCAATATCGGCGTGCTCTTTACTTTGAGAACTTTCTAACTCCAATTGTGAAACAATGTTTGAAAACTGGTTATTTGCAGCTGAAAAAAATGAAATTTCAGGAGTAGTCAGGTAAGCTAAATTCATAGAGGGCCTTTTGGGGTTACTTGTTGTATTTTGTCGCTTAACAAATACCACAAAAGGTTCTTCTTGTTACTGTATTTACTTATAATTAATTGAATTTTAAAAGATCTTGCTCCAAATCAAAAGATCTACACCCATATTATTTATTCAGTTTATTGAGAGTTATAATATCATTTTTATTTAGGCGAAATACTGAATAACAGAGTAAGAACAGTCCCCTCTATTAATTAGTGTGTATTGGTCCCCATTACATGGGTACATTTAACGCCCTCAATCTCTAGTAATAAATTTGAACAAACAGTTTTTATCCGATTCTTTTTACAAAAGCGATAATGCAAAATAACGAAAAAGTACAACTATTTAACCCACTCTTTCTCCAACCTGTTTATGTGAATTATTAACACCTCAAAAATCGTAACTATTAATTATACTCAACCCGTTGGAGCCAGGCAGCACCAATACACTCATCTTAATCGTTTTTTTTATCAGATAGGCGTTTATACTTTATTTCAGATATTTCCCAATCCTCGGTACTATCGATATCATGAGCTCTAGATTCAGGAAGTAAATATGGGATAGCTTTATTTGTGACTAATTTTTTTTCATCTTCAACAAAAAATGGCTTAAAAATATAAAACTGTCCCGCATCATGATAATGAGTTTCTAAGTCTTGGGTTCTGGTATTATAAAACTCAGGTGAAACAGAACTCAAATACTGAGCAGGAAGACTCAGTGCCCGTTGAATGGGATGTGAATAGGATAATACAGAAACAATACTCGTAGCATCTTTTGTTTTATCTAGAATATCCAACGCATCTTTAAGAATAACAGCATTAACAAAAACAGAAGTTGGATAAATACAACAAACGTAATCATAAACCTCGTCTAACTGCTC
>JBAHZV010000050.1:0-6418 GCA_037132845.1 Psychromonas sp. | reverse complement strand
TAATGCTTAAATAAGCGCTAATAATGCTTGTACAGGATGCTTTAATGTTTCACCTTCAATACGTTTAACCTGACTGCGACATGAGTACCCCGTTGCTAAACAGCTACTATGCTCTCTCTTTGCAATTTCTGCTTGCCAGCTTAAACCATAAATTGCTTTTGATTGATCAACCTTACCCGAGTCATGACCGAAGGTCCCCGCCATGCCACAACACCCGACTGCGACATCAGTAAATTTTGCACCATAATGATTAAATATTTTAGCCCAATCCCCCGCAGAACTCGGCTCAGCCGTTTTTTCAGTGCAGTGACCAAATAGGTAGAGCTGTTTATCCGTTAATGTTTTAGCTTTTCCTGATAAGCGAGGCAGTAACCACTCTTGAAATAATTGCACATTAAACGTGCCACGTGCCTCACCCAGTGCGTGTTGGTACTCATCACGATAACACAGCACCATTGCGGGATCAGTTCCCACCATGGGAATATTAAGTGCCGCTATTTTATTTAAAAATTGTGCTGCATTTTTGGTTGTTTTGGCAAATTTATCAAGGAAACCTTTAATATGCTGTGGTTTACCATTTGCTTTAAAAGGTAATAACACGGGATAATAACCGAGTTTTTGGATAGTCAGCATTAAGTCACGCACTACATCTGCATCGTAATAACTGGTGAAGGGATCTTGTACAATAAGCACATAAGCCTCACGCTCACTCGTGGTTAATGCTTGCAACTTTTCTAAGTCAAAGTCATTAATGGTTTGCTTTTTAAGTGAACTTTTTAATGTGGGTGTTGAAAGGAGTGGAATATCCACCATACCAATCATTTTTTTGGTCAAAAATGCGGTGATTTTCATCTTCATAAAAAAGTTGAATAAACGGGGCATTTTACCCATTAAGGGAGCGTATTGCTCAACATAAGCCACAAAATAATCTTTTAATGGACGTAAGTAACGACCATGATAAAGGAACATAAACCGCGAACGAAAAGTTGGCACATCAACCTGAATAGGACATTGGCTAGTACACGCTTTACATGCCAAACAGCCCTGCATCGCTTCCATCACCTCATGGGAAAAATCATATTGCCCTTGTTTTTTGGCTAAACTATTTTTGAACTTAGTAAAAACACTGGCATTTTTACCCGCAAAAAGATCCTCTTCTAATTGTAATACATCAATATCATTATTGGCGAGTTGGCGCAGCCATTCACGCATTAACCCTGCACGCCCTTTTGGTGAGTGCACACGATCGCTGGTAATTTTTACCGATGGACACATAGGTGAATGCGTATCGTAGTTAAAACATAAACCGTTACCATTACAATCCATTGCTTGCGTATAGCTTTTGCGTACTTGAATAGGGATTTGCCTATCAAAAGTGCCACGTTTGACCGCATCAACACTGACTAATTTATCCGTCGAGTTAAATGGTGTGCAAATTTTGCCTGGGTTAAGACGATTTTGAGGATCAAAGGCCGCTTTTATTTTACGCAATTCAGTAAAGAGTTCCTCACCAAAAAACGCAGGGCCATATTCACTGCGAAAACCTTTGCCATGCTCGCCCCACATCAGCCCTTTATATTTTGCAGTTAGCGCCACCACTTTATCTGAAATTTCACGCATCAGCAGTTCTTGTTTGGGATCACACAAATCCAAAGCAGGACGTACATGTAATACCCCTGCATCAACATGACCAAACATGCCGTAGTGTAAGCCTTTGTCATCCAACAATTGACGAAATTCAACAATATAATCGGCTAAATTTTCAGGGGGAACACAAGTATCTTCTGCAAAAGCGAGTGGTTTTTTATGACTGCTTGTTTTGCCTAATAAACCCACTGCTTTTTTACGCATCCCGTAAATTTTATTAATATCCGCGAGTTGATCGCAAATTTGATAACCAATCACACCCGCTTCTTCTAAGAGGATAAGCTCATCTAATTTATCTTTTAACCAAGCTACTTTTGTTGCTTGAATACTGGCATCTTCTTCAACAAACTCAACAATATTGATACCATCCATCACTTTATTTGGCACATCAGTGATCAATGGGCTAACACTGTGCCAAACGATATCTTCTTTGGCGAGGTTAAGCACGGTTGAGTCGATGGTTTCAACAGAGAGAGCATTGGCTGCAACTAAGAAAGGGGCATTTTTTAGTGCCGATTGAAAGCTATCATACTTAACATTAAATAAGGTGCGGTACGTGGGGATTTTTTGAATATGTAACTTAGCTTCAGTAATAAAAGCGAGTGATCCTTCTGCACCACAAAGAATACGGGATAGATCAACAGCGCCAGTGTTAGGATCATAAACATGTTTTAGGTCATAACCCGTTAAAAATCGGTTTAACGTTGGAAAAGTCGCCTTAATTTTATCCTGTTTAGATTTACTGCTTGCAATCACTTGACGATAGATAGCACCAACGGCATCTTGACGTGCACGTTGCTTCTCTAAAGCTTCGCCAGTAAGGGGAGCACTCTCTAATATTTCACCGTTCATTAATACTGATTTAAGTGCTAAAACATGATCACTGGTTTTGCCATAAACAAGTGATCCTTGACCCGATGCATCATTACTGATCATGCCGCCAATGGTTGCACGATTACTGGTCGAAAGCTCGGGGGAAAAAAATAAACCAAAGGGTTTTAGGTAGTCATTTAACTGATCTTTTATCACCCCCGTTTGTACGCGTACCCATGATTCCGCTTCGTTGAGTTCTATAATCTGATTCATAAATTTAGACAGATCTATCACAATACCATCGGTTAGTGATTGTCCGTTGGTACCCGTACCACCACCGCGTGGAGAAAAATGAATATCAGAAAACGCAACAGATTGAGCCAATTGACAAATTTCAACAATATCCTGGGTCGACTTTGGGAAGACAACGGCCTGTGGTAGCCACTGATAAACACTATTATCCGTGGCGGCAGCTAAACGACTTGCATAACTTTGTGCAATCTCACCATTGTAATTGCTATTAATGAGCGCCGTTAAGAAAGCAAAATAATTTTGTTTGATATTTTCATTGTGGCTTAAATTTGGAATCATATTGCAGCTACCTAGTCCATCATTGTTTTTTAAAATTACGAATTAAAACAGGCGCATATTGTAGCATATAAAAGTGTAAAATGACTGATAGGCAGGATATGCAAAATGACCATGATGTTACGCTTGCATTCCCGTCATCATTCAACTCAGCAAGTCACGAGGGAAACCGCTTCGCTGTAGAAACCTCGATTGAATTCGTTAGGTTTTCCATTTTCTGCCCAGAAAATACTCGCTGAACATGTTGCTGAATTTTGTATCTTGAGTGCTAACAAGTATAAAAAATAGGCATACAATACAAAAAAACCTTCAAATGATAGCCGGTATCATTTAGAATGTAACTTAAAATGAATAATTGGAGGTTACTATGGCGATTATCACCAATGAAATCCCTGCAAAAGAGCTGGTACAGCTAGAGATAAAACTTGATAAGTTAGCGATTTTATTTGAGAGCGGGTTAATCTGCGCGGCTGAAATACGTTGCTTAACAGCAATGTCAAAGCAACGTGTTTCTGATTTATGTCTTAGCTCTTGTGCTAAAAAAATATCCTGTAACATTGCACTATTTAATGAATTTTCAACAACACAAGCTATCCATTTTAAAGCCGTTATAAAAAGTAAGTGAAAGTAAATAAAAGTACCGCAACAGAAAGACAAGCTGCACCGATAAAATAGTTCACCTATCAGCGTTAAATTAGGCAGGTAATGAGCAAGTATCCTTATTCTAAAAATAAAGTGCCAACGTTACACTAGCACTTCATTACTATGAGTAGTGAATGCTAACTCTTCATTTTAGGCAGTAGTAGATTCATTGCAATAGCAACTAAACCACATAAACTCACACCTTGTAAATTAAAGGTACCAACACCTAATGCCATGCCCCCGATACCAAAAACTAAAGTAACAGACACGATGCAAAGATTGCGTGCATTTGAAAGATCCACTTGATGACGAATCAATGTATTAAGACCAACCGAAGCGATAGTACCAAACAATAAAATCATAATTCCACCCATCACAGCGACCGGAATAGTTTGCAATATAGCCCCAAATTTTCCCACAAATGCTAAACAGATCGCGATAACAGCAGCCCACATCATTATTTTAGGATTGAAGTTACGTGTTAACATCACCGCACCCGTTACTTCGCTGTAAGTCGTATTGGGTGGTCCGCCAAAGAGTGACGAAGCACTGGTTGCAAGACCGTCTCCAAAAAGCGTACGCTGTAAACCTGGTTTTTTTATGAAATCTTTACCGGTTACTTGACCAATGGCTAAAATATCACCGACATGCTCAATCGCAGGTGCAATCGCGACAGGAATCATAAATAACACCGCATGCCAGTTCCACTGTGGTGCTACAAATTGTGGCATACTAAACCAAGGGGCGGCAATGATAGGAGCAAAGTCGATCACATCAAAGAAAAATGATAAACCATAACCGACAATCACTCCCGCAAAGATAGGCACGAGTTTAAAGACGCCCTTTGCCAAAGTTGACACTAATAACGTTGTTAACAGTGCCGCTAATGAAATAATTAATGCCGTGTTTTGCTCAATCAGCATTAAACTACCATCACCGGATTTACCAATCGCCATATTAACCGCCATCGGAGCAAGCCCTAAACCGATAACCATGATCACAGGCCCAACAACAACCGGTGGTAATAAACGATGAATAAAATCAACACCTCGCACTTTCACTGCAAAAGCCATTATCATGTACACAATACCGGCAACAAATAAACCCGACATTGTGCCAGGAATGCCCCATGTTTGTATTCCATAGGCAATGGGTGCGACAAAAGCAAAAGAAGAAGCTAAAAAGATTGGCACTTGCCCTTTGGTTACCAAGTGAAAAAGTAGCGTACCAATACCGGCCGTAAATAATGCAACATTCGGATCTAAACCCGTTATTAAAGGCATTAAGACCAGTGCACCAAAAGCGACAAATAACATCTGACCGCCAGCCAGTATTTGTGCCGGAAGTGTTAAATTTGCCGTAATATCTTCAATGGGTTGTGTTTCTAAAAGTTTTTTTTCTGCTGAACTATCGGTGGTCATTATTTAGTTCCAAATATTTTATCGCCTGCATCACCTAAACCAGGAACGATGTAACCATGCTCATTGAGATGAGAATCAATAGCAGCGGTATAAACTTCAATATTAGGATGCGCCTCCTCTAATGCTTTCAGCCCTTCAGGCGCAGCCACTAAAATAAGCACTTTAATATTTGTACCACCTTGCTTTTTGATAAGATCCAGCGTTGAAATCATTGAACCTCCAGTTGCTAACATCGGATCAACAACCAATACTAAACGTTCATCGATTTGACTAACCAGTTTTTGGAAATACGGTACTGGTTCTAATGTTTCTTCGTCACGATAGATACCCACAACACTAATTTTAGCGCTTGGCATATGCTCTAAAACACCATCCATCATGCCTAACCCTGCACGTAGAATAGGTACAACCGTTGCTTTTTTACCTTTTATCTGTTCAATATCAACTTTACCATCCCAGCCATCAATGGTAACGGTTTCAACGGTGAGATCTTTTGTTGCTTCATAGGTTAATAAACTTGCAACTTCACGTGCTAATTCACGAAAATGTTTAGTGCTTATATCTGCCTTTCTCATTAAGCCAATTTTATGTTGAATTAACGGGTGTTTAACTTCAATAACATTCATATTATTAACCTTTAAATAAGTGTAAATGTGAGCTTTATACTAGGATGTTATCCATAATAACCGAGATTAGTCACATTTTGTTTCAATAGTTGTATTATTTTTCAATATTTCTTTCGATACTATAGCAATCTAACAAAGCAAATCGCGCCTCTGATTCGTTAGAAAAAGGAATGACAAAGTGTTAATTGCTATAACGGGTTATTCTAATTACAAAAATAATGTTCTGAGTATCTGTTTTAATCAGCATGGATAGTTATCTGCTTATTGTAATTGCCATTTTGTTGATATCTGGATTTTACGTAAAAAAAAGACCCTACTCAAGAGTACGGTCTTTAAATGTGGCTCCTCTTGCTGGACTTGAACCAGCGACACACGGATTAACAGTCCGTTGCTCTACCAACTGAGCTAAAGAGGAATTGTTTTTTCTACACTGTTCATCCGATAACAGATTAACAGTGCTCTCTATGACTCTACCAACTGAGCTAAAGAGGAATTGTTTTTCTATTGCTTTACAAACGGAGCTAAATAGAAATTACTTAATTACTCTGCATATCGAGATTAGCAGAGATTCTTTCTATAACACATACTTTTTAAAAAGCTGCATTGTTAAGACGAGCGCAGTATATTTTTTGATTTAGTTTCTGTCAACAAAAAAGGCAGATAAAAAAACTGGTTGCTGAG
>JBAHZV010000026.1:0-22938 GCA_037132845.1 Psychromonas sp. | reverse complement strand
GCATCCGGTATCGCATTAAGTGATGCAAATATTGGCGGAACAGTGCGAGTTAAAAACAGTCGCACACAACGTGTTATCGTCGGAACAGTCTCGGATCTTAAAAAAGTAGACGTCTCTTTTTAAAATAATTACTCTTTTATTAAAATTCACGCTAAAATGGCTAAAGAAGTCGTTAACTCAGCCGACATATATTATATACTATTTTTTTGGGAGATCATTATGAGTATAAACATCAATCACCCTGCAACACAAAAGAACATTGTCATTGAGCAAAATAAAGCTCAAAAGCAACACAATGTGAGCAAAGAAGGCGTGCAGAGTACAGAAAAAAATCAAGATTCAGTACAAATAACAGCTCAAGCGAAAAGCTTAAGTAAAATGCAACCATCTGGTGAGCCCCAAGTGAATAAGCAACGCATTGAAACACTTAAAGCGGCTATATTAAATGGTGAGTACAAAATCAATTCTGAACGCTTAGCTGAGAAACTTTGCAAATTTGAAAGTGATTTTGGAAAAGCATTCGCCTAAAATAAGTGAATGACATGTTAGTAGCAAAATTATCAGAGTTATCAGAGTTATTAAACAACTTCAATAATCTACAAGCGATCCTTGCAGAGGAAAAACGCTGTTTAGCAGAAAAAGATTTCAGCGCGTTCAATGACGCATTGTTTAAAAAGCAAAAAGCACTACAAAGCATTACTTCATTAAACAAAAAATTAACAACGCCAGAAAGCTTAGATGAAATAGAAAAAAGTGATGAATTAACTGCATTAAAACTCACCATTGAAGCACAGCTACAAAGTTGCCAAAAATTGAACAGTATCAATGGAAAGCTAGTCACATTAAGTATGAAAAGTAACAAGCACCTGATGCAACTAATGACACAGGCTACCGGAAAAAATAGCGTAACCTATGATCAAAAGGGCATACTTAAGGGCGGTCAACTACTCGGAAGAGACATTCAAGCTTAGCCCATAAAGCAAGTTAATAATAAACAGACCTCTCCACTTTTATAATCGAATTCGCCTCATCGTTAAACCCGCTTTTATTTAAAAAGGAAAGGGTTTCCATATTAAGCTCTAGCTCGGTAATATAAAGATCTCCCTCATGATAGCTTTTTAATACGCGAGCACCTCTAACCAACCCACTCACATGTGCATTAATTTTATCATGACCTAAAGATGCGCCATTAAGGGTATTATCAGAACTTAATAAGACGCCATGTATTTGTTCTGCCATCTCTTTATAAGCTTCTATTTTTGATGCTTTAATCGCATTGAGCATTTTATTTTCAAAGCTCCCCCCTGACTGAATATCAATAGGTGCATAACCAACCGAATGAAAAGTATATTTCATTTGTGACTGATCAGTGGACGCTTTGTTTGAATGACTGCAAGCAGATAAAAGAAAGAGTACTAAGAATGCGGATAGGTAATGTTTCATAAAATGTTCCTCACTTGGTTAATAACCATAACCAAGCAAGAACTAAGCCAAAATAGATATTGGATTATATGTTTTATAAGGTAACAGAGGGATAACTTATTTAACTAAGCGTACTTGTGCTTTGTTGTTTTTTCTATATTGAGTATCGCGCAGATAATATTTCTTATAACTATAATCATATTCCCCACCAACAAACATATTGTTAGGGATAAAAGCACTACTCGTTGATTCTACCATGCTAGAATTAGCATTAACGATGCGTATATTAAATATAATCCCCTCTTCATTACGTGACATGGTACCAGTTAAAATACGTTGCACATTTAAATTGCCATTAAGTTTTTTCCAGTCACGCGTTAAGGCGAACTCACCAGCCTCAGTTAACTTAATATTACCCGTTAATTTAAAATCAATAACACGTAACCGGCGAATATGTAATTCATGGATAAATTGCTCTGCAATCGTCTGCCCTAACCAATTAGTGACACCATGATTGTTTAAATCAACAATCGAAGTGACGGCTATCGCTTCATTGTGATATTTGTTAGGGAAATTATATAAAAGCTGATCCGCCATTTTGCTGACGACTTCCGATAAAATCAATGACTTTTCACCATTAAAAGAATAGTGACTACCATAACCATTTGATTCCGTTTTCACACCAGCAATGTTTCCTGTGCTCTCATAGGCTTCTTTTTCCACATTAGCTTGGCTAAATGAATGCGCCACATAATAATAGAGATAATCACCGTTGTTCTTTTGTTTGAAAGTAACTTCTTTTTGTAACGCTTCATCTTCATCTTCAGTTATTTTTTGAGTATTCTCATTATATTTATTGAAAGTACACCCCTGTAATAAGAAAAGAGTGATCGTCATTAATAATAATTTTTTCATAGACACCTGCCTTGGAGAGTATGGTTTTATAAATTCAATTAATATATCGGCACTCTTTATAATAACTTTAATCATGTGGTAATAAAAACAAATAATATAAATAAGCTATATAAAACATCAAGCTTTTGCTTTTAAAGAGATAAGTAAATATTTAGAGCGGAAATACAGCCCAAAATAAAGGGGTTATTGCCCCACTCAAAAAACTCGCCATCGAAGAATTAATGAGGCAGACTTCTAGAAAATTCATCCTCTTTCGTTCTGCCTTAATAGCCAAGTAGCGACGAATAAAGTAACTCGGTTAATAATTAGGCAGACATGACTGATATTAAAATTAATGATTTAGCTCCCATTAAATAGTTGGTATACTGGATAAATCTCTTCATAGCTCAACAGGATAGAGCACCCGCCTCCTAAGCGGATGATCGGGGTTCGAGTCCCTGTGAGGAGACCAATAAAATCAACACTCTATTGTCTTACAAGCCTTTAAAGAAACAAAACACCTGCAGTTACACCTGTAGTTGTTTGAGGTTTTTCAGAATACTTAATTTTAACTCCTCATCGTTAGTGATCCTTCATTTTTTGTACTCGAAGGATTAATCAAACGACCAAGGATTCCAAATCCGAATGTTGGGAGTTCGACTCCCCCCATCTCCACCACCTACAGGCTCTGAAGTATTAAGAACCGACTAAAGCCCTCAAGCCTGTTACCAACTGGCTTGAGGGCTTTTTTTATGTCTGTAATTTAGACTTTATTGGATAGTGTGATTTGGCTTGATGACCACATTGTGTCCACTTAATAATTAAATTGCTTCTTTAGACCACAAATAACTAACAAGAAGAGCTTCAGCGGATTACAAATCCGAATGTTGGGAGTTCGAATCTCTCCACCCCTGCCACTTTATGCAGAAATAGTGAATAACTATTCTATGCGCACAAAAAAGCCACTCATTGAGTGGCTTTTTTGTTTTAGTCGAAAATCTTTTTAATAACTCATCATCATGTTACCTACATTTAATTTTAAATTTGTTCCTCTTTCGCTCTTGGCTTTATCAATATTGATTGGTTTATCTGACTTAATGGTTAACGACACTTCTGCCTGACTTTTAATGACTTGGTTGGTTAACGGCTGTGCTTTTGCCATCGGGATAATGTTTTGAGAGAGACTTGGCCTATCCTGTCGGCCTATCTGTTTTTTACTGAGTGTTTCATTCGTTGTAACACCCAATGTCACATTCTTGGATTTGATTTTACTTAACTTCGCATTGAGCTTATCCACTTCATTTCCTGCGGCGTCTGCGGATGTTTTCCAACTATCAGGAATAAGTGCATCTGGTAATAAGTTTATCAGTTTTTTAATTCCATCCCAGACCCACCCAATCGCGTCACTTACCCCTTTTAATATCACATCAAATCCAATAAATTTATCGATTAAATAACCATACGCAACAACGGCCGCCAACACAGCCGCTGTCATAAAACTAATGGGGTTCATCATAATCACGGCATTAAGAACAAGAAATGCGATTTTCAATATTGCCAGCGTGGCAATAAGCCCTTTGAAGTTATCTTTGATAAATAAAACACCTTTAATGACAAACAAGAATGCGTTATATAAGCCGTTTACTGTTTTAATCACGTTATCGATGAGGTCTGTTCGCCACTTTACATTCTTGAATTTGTCAGCAAATTGGGTAAATATGACGGTCACTTTTTGCATCACAGGTATCAATACTTTTAGCTTTATTGATTTAACAATCTGGCTTAATTTGCTAAGTGCCAGGCTGTATGCTTTTGTTGTTTTCGCTTCATCCTCCGTCACTGCGCCCCCTGTATCCTTAAGGGCTTGTCTTGCTTTATTTAAGTTTTCAATACCACCTTTTAGCACCGGCAATAGTTTTTCACTGTCACCACCAAAAAATTCATCTGCCATGAAGTTCTGCTTGGATATATCTTTTTCAGCCGCAATTTCTCGAATAATGACCTGATAGGCTTCCATTGCATCTTTTGCATTTTTTAAATCATTATAGGCTTTCATGTTGTTTGTGTTTTTAAAATAATCATTCATCGCACCACTGCTAAATGATTTCATTTCACCCCAGCGTAGGCTCATCTCTTTAATAGCGGCATCCATGTCTTCAACTTCAGCTTCCGCGCCAACTGCCTGCATTCTCAATGCTTGGAGCTGTGCTATCGGCATTTTAATATCATCCGCTGCTTTTGATAGCTCATTAACTTGTGTCGCCGTTTCTGACATAACAGCACCAAAGCCTACCATTGTGCCAATAATTGCCAGACCACCCACTCCTGCACCTTTCGCCATTTGCAGTGTCGGCATTTTAATAGCACGGCTAATTTTATTAATGGGGGCCATTGCTCGTTGCAATTTTTTGTACTTAAGGCTCATCTTATCAACGCTTTTTGCACTTTCATTCTGACTTTTTGACAAGCGTTCAAATTCAGAGTCGAGGTTTTTAACATCGACACCTGATTTTTTCAGACGCTTGCTTGTGCTTTTTAAGCTTGACTCATACGCCTGATCCTTATCAATCAGCGTAGCCAATTTTGCTTCTTGTTTAGCCAGCTTATTAGTGAGTGCCGCGCTTGGGTTTTCGGTTGCTGCCATCTGCTTTTTAAGTTTAACTAACGTTTCGGCGGCCTCTTCACCCTCCATTGTATTTTTATCGAGTTGTTTTTGCAGTCTTTGAAATGAGAGGATCATCGCTGATGCACTGGCATCATCTGCTTGCGCTAACTGCACCTTTTTTATTTTCTTTGCGTAACCATCAGACTCACTCGCCATCCCTTGGAGTGGTGCACTCACTTTATCAATGATGCCCATCACGACAGATAAACTCATTTTCATTTTGTATTACCTTTTAAAAGCAAAAAAGCGCCCTAGGCGCTCTCTGTAGAGTGACGGATGCGCGCTTCTTCTCGAAAAAATACTAAATCGTCTAAACTCAATTTATCCATTTCACTTGGTGACCAATGAAACACTAACGCGATGTCGGCATAAAGACCTTCAACGCGATCTATTAATGTTTCGTATCCACAAAAAAACTTGCGATTTCCGTCATCAATGGGGTTAAATTTTCAACATCGATGTTGAGTAGGTCACGCTCATTTAAAGTAGAGATACGCGGCAATAAAACACAGGCTGCATCAAACTGCATTTCACAAACACCGATTAAACTCAGTCCGCGCAAATCTCCAGCGCAAGGTTTTCGAAGTTCAATTTCTGTGATTTTTTCACCGTTTTTTTCAAAAAGAACAGGTAATTTAACCATCACTGTTTTTTTATTTGTCGCGTTATCCATTATTTTCTTCATGATCTAATAATTCCTCTAGCTCTTTAATTTTTGTTTTACGCCCACCTTTGTTGGGGTCGATAAGCATCACCATTTTGTATAAATCAAGTGCGTCTTTATGCTGCTTTGCATTCAACAACAGATCACCCGCTAAACGAAACATCTTAACTTTAAGCGGTGCATTGGTGGCTAAACGACCGGTGATTAAATCATTCACCGCATCCGTTAAATATTGCACATTAAAATCATTTCCCGTGGCATTCGCGGTATGTGAATATTTAAAAATAATGTCGCAGTACGCGGTTTGTCCGTTTGAACTCCATTTATGCGGTGTTTCCAACCCTTTGAGCACCAACGCTTTAAACTCATCATGTACCTCCGTAAGCAAACCACAATCTATTTGCCAAAGGTAAAACCACCAGACAACATCAAGGTTATCCAACCGTTCATGCGTTTCAATCAGTCGATTAACCAGGGCGCGGTACTTTTCAATTAAGGTCAATTTATAGGGCGTTTTTTCTGCTGAGCCGGCTAAGTTTTTCACATACGACAAATCAATTTTTAATGTGTTTTGGATTTCTTCCCACGGTTTATCTTCAAGCGCAATGCGAGATGTGGTGCGTTGTTCATTTAAAGGCGCCTCATCTACATTGATTGATTTACCCGCTTGCATCGCCGTTTTTTTCAACGCCCGATCTTTGCGTTTTTTTATTAATGTAAACATGTTATCCCCGCTTATTGTGCTATTAACTCAGTGCCTAAAAACTTGATTTCGAGTTGGCCATCTTTAATTGATAACTCGAGAGGTTCACTCACCCATGCATTCATCAAGGTATAGCTTTTGCCACTGTTTGTGTTTAAGGTGAGGTTTTCGCCCGTGAAGTTTCTGATAGCCGTTTCATCGGTTGCATTGGCATGCACAATGGTCACGCTAATGCTCGGTGCACTATCGTATGCTTCAGAGTGACCCAATACGCCCGCGTCTCCCAAGACGGCTTCACGCTTTACCCCTCCGAAGTTCAACGTTGCACCTTCTTTGGTGGGTAAACGGCCCAGTGAGCCTGCATCTAAAAAACCTAAACTTGTTATTTTGGTACTCATAAATTACTCCCGTAAAAGTGAGGTTGACTGTTTCTTCACTTTTTAAACCATTACTTTCTAAATTGGATTTTACCTGCAGTGATAATCAGACCATTGACAAACTGCGGGCTATCAAGGTAATTAACACGGGCGGTATTGCTTTCATCGAGTTCAACAAACAAGGTTGTCTTGTATCCCTCAAAATCTTGCACGATGCCGTTATATTCCAGTTCTTTGTAGAGCGTCAATAGCTCAGAAGCTATCATGCTTGGTGTGACGACCACTTGACCCGGTGAAAAATTGGTGCCGTCTTTTGCTAACTTATGGCGACCATATTTACTTAAAATAAGAGAACGCTGTTTTTCACGGAAATACATGGCGGTTGCAGGTGTCATAACATCGAGATAACTATTGTCTGCAACACCGGATTCATTTTCGGTGTAAGCGGTAACGGGGCGTTCAACTTGCACTGCGCCTGTTGCCGTCACCGTGTAGGTGCCCATGCCTTCATGGAGTAATAAATTACGCTCTGACCAATCAAATTCACTTGTTGCGATGGAATAAACACCGACTAACGTTAATGTTTGTAATGGCCTGCAGGGATCATTTGCTAATGAAGGCGCTATTTGTCCCGCCCATGCGCCAATCGCGGCCGCATCACTTAATGGCTCATTAGCACTATTGGCTAAATTATTAATCGACATAAAACTGATGAGTGGACTATTGCACGTTTCTCCAAAGGTGATCAGTTCAGAGAATGCGCCCATTTTAGGTAAATATGCGATACCCGGTATCATCTCTAATGCGTTATAACGCGCATCTAAGAACTCGCCTAAATCGCGGATGGTTGTTTCATCATTAAGCGCACAAACAATATGGTGATACTGTGTGTCGCCCAGCATCGCAAGTGCACTAAGTGTATCGCCATCTTTAACACTCACCGCATAAATTGGTAAGGTTTGATCTTGCTTGGTAAAGTATTCGACAATATCAACAATGTCTGAGCCTGCAAATTGTGCTTGCGCGGACTCTTTATCAAGACACAGCACCACCGTATTTTCAGGTACCACCGCATCGTCACTTGCGTTACCAATCACTAGCACACGCTGGAGCGCTTCTGCACTATTTGCAAGACTGTTATCTATTTCAATGTAAACACCGGGTACGAGTGCGTTACTTGGCACTTCTTCAAAACTAATGCTCATGATTTAACTTCCTTTTTTGCCTTTAACTCAGTGACTGAGCCATCTTTAATTCGACGTAGCCAATAGGGATTGCGCGGTTTCAGTTCACCCATGCTTTGTAGTGCCTCACGGGTTATCGGGTCTCGCACTAACAAGTTAGTTGCCGGCTTTACTTTTATTTCAACCATTTTAATGTTCCTCACTGTTAACAATACTGTCTGCAACCATTGCAAGTAGCTCACGCTCTAATGTAGGCGTCCAACCAATGATGGTTCGTTTGGGCATTGTGTAGTTTCTTTTTACTGTTGAGCCGCCTTCCCAGCGACTGGTTTTACTGTTATAAAAACCATTGACGTGCGTGGTGAAGGAGACACTTTTTCCTTCGTTATGCACCGTTGCGATATGGCCAACGAGGCCTCTTAAACCCACTTCAAAACCCTTTTCATTTACATAGGTTCTCAGTGCGCGACTAAAGCCCAGCATCATGTTTTTATTATTTTGAGTTAACTTGGTGTCTTCAAATGCACCGCGCTTATAAACACGTTCTATTTTTCGACGTGTCCGACCTTGATAGGGGTTGTTGTTAATATCCCTTTGTTTGCGAATTTGCCCACGGAAAAACTTGCGCGTGTGATTCGCCATGCGTCGATTTAAATCAAACGATTCAGACGCGGTTAAAATCAAACCATTTAGTAATTGTGTTAATTGCTCAGGCTTCTCCAGCTCAAGGAAATCAAATTTCATGACGGCAAGTCATTTTCATGGCCACCCAAAAAATGCAGATGGTCTAATTCACTTTCAGTGACAACAGAACTAAAATCGCTCACGCATTCATATCGCACGTTATCAACAGACCAATTGCCTTTTTCACTTTTGATTAGTGAGTAATCTTCACGTATGTCAACTTTGAGCTTAATGTCACACTTGCCGTTATCTAATAACTCGGTCGCAAACGAGGGATTAGGCAAGCCTTTCTCCGCCCGATTCACATCATATTTATTAAGCCAATTCAATAGGTGCATCATCAAAATGTGGGGCGAAAGTGCAACCCCCACCATATTGATATTGATGGTGTAGGCGATTTCAAACCCATCAACAACAAAATCAGGCGCGCTTCGTAGCTCGCCATCTTCCGCCCAGAGTTCTACCTGTTTAGCATCCACCACGCTGGCAATAAAAAGCTCGGTTAAACTTTGTAGTGCTTTCATCAAATCACCTCAAATCGATAGGTTTCAACCGCGTTTAAAAGCAAGTCTATTGCGCGGCGATATTGCACCAAACAGTTGTCAGCTTTTGCTTGTATTGCTTCTTGGCGCTCCGTTGCCTCTTCGGTTGCATTCATGCTTAATTGATTTTTAATCAGGTAATACGCGGTGAATGCAAATACGGCTTGCTTATATAGCGTATCGCCCGTTTTATCTTCACCAAAGGCATCAATAGAGAATGCGTTTAATGAGCCAAACACCTTCACTCTCTGCAGTAATTCTTGGTTAATGATAATGCGCGTAACATTCATGTTATAAACAATGCTCTCTTTTGTTTCATTGCTTAAAAAATGAAACACTTGCTGAAACTCAGCAATACTAAGCGCAGGATAAAGCGCAGTTGCAGGTAAGGTAACGTCGTATTCTTCATTTTTATTACCGACAAATTCCATGCGCATAGACAGACCTTTAATAAGGAGATGCAGGCCGAACGCATCGGTACATTACAAACAAAGAAATCAATCCTGTTTTATGTAAAAGCGAGAGCCTGCATGGGGGGTGACGCTTTAGAGAGGGTATTAAACCCACTCACCATTAAGCCATAATTTAACGTTATCAAACTCAAGGGCTGCCGCTTTATCAAGTTGCTCAATCACGTAGGCCATGTTCATTGATTCAAAATTTTCAAGTTGATCAAGGTTGTCATTTTTCTTCGCAACGGAGCGACGAATAGAGTCTTTTTGAATGTAAATTGATAGATTTTTAAAGCTGGTGACTAAAATGCCCGTGGGCGGAAATGTCGGGACCGAAAAAGCAGGTAAGCCACCATAGGTGCCGATCACTTGTTTATCTTCAATGCGTGACTTTTCAGAGGGTGTATTGCCTTGAAGTGCATAAAATTTGGCTTTGTCATAAGAGAGTAAATCAGTGCCGATGATGGCCACTAAATCGGAGGCGTTAATACAGGTATCACCTAATAACCCTTTCACGTTCATCACGGCCAAATCAAGATTAAGGATATCGCCCAGACCTGCGCCCGTGAGGTTGCCTTCGTCATCCTCCACCATCGCTTCGCCAATGCCGATACGAATTTCACCCTCCGTTTTACCTTCAACTAACATCGCATCCGGGTTGTGATCGCGAATCGCTTGAAACCAACCTTTGTTCACATCTTCACCGTTGGGGTTTTTACTCGCATCGGTATCCGCGCTGACCGATGTACCATGAAATCCAATGGTGACTTTATTCATATCAATCTGTTCACGCGTTTGCGATGTGATGATTTGATTAAAATTCTTTAAATGCGCAAACGCATCTAACTGATCATAGCGAATGTGTGAATCAAAGTTTGTTTGTTCACATAAATACGCCATCGCATCCATGTTATATACCACTTTTGTTTTACGCTCAGTACCGGCTTTAGTATTGGTACGACTCGCAATCATGCCCGTCACGCCAAGCCCTAATGCTTCACCCTTTTGATTGAGTACCGGCACAATATTAATTTTGCCAAGGAGCCAATTGCTTTCACGCATTTGAGCGACAATTTTTTGCGTTGCCGCTGGGGTGACACTGAATTTTTCAGAGACATCGGTAACATTGTTGGTTAGCGCCACGGCTTTTTTATACGCGATGACGGCCAGTTTTGTTTTTTCTTGCATAATTTCAACCTAATAAATAAAAGTTTAAAAAAGAGGGGATAGAATGAGACGGTTTAGCACTGACTTAAAAGTAATTGTCTTTGGCTTCAGCACCGGCTAAGTCACGTGTATTTTCATCCGTCATTTTTCCAAGCGTTAAGACCAGCTCATCCATTTTGCTTGCTAAGGCATCCACTTTTCCCGACAATTCAGTGTCAGCCTCTGCATTAGTGTCAGTATCGGTATTAGTGTCAGTATCGGTATTGGCATCGTCTTTATCGGTGCTTTTTGACGCTAAACTCTCAATAGTCGCCGTTAATTTTTCAAGGGCAGACGTTACGCCTTCAGCCTGTTCAGTTTGCTTTGCAAACAACGCTTTAAGTTCATTTTCCATTTCATTCTCTTCTTGTTCACGATTGTCTAAGGGCTCGGTTTTTACGCCAAGCAGTTGTTTTAATTTTGCGACAAAATTAAGCGTCTCTTGCTCTGTTTCAACCTGCGTTTCCACGCCTAAGCGCTCTTGACCAACTGTTGCGCCACTGCTTAGAGATACTTTGCCTTTATCTTTTGATTTATCTGATAAGTGGATTTCAGTCGTCCCCAGCGAGGCTGGCTCATCGGTTAACGCGAGCCCGGTGAGGTAACTCTTTCCTGTTTTCGCAAAATTCGGGGTTATTTCACACGAGGTATGCAGTAGTTGTCCTTTTTCAATCGTGCTGAGCAACAACGAGTTAGGTTTGAAGACGGCCCAGAGTTCACTGTCTCGTTTTTCAACCGACAGCACCGAACCAAATTTTTCACCCCAAGACCAATGGTTTTCATTAATGCGTGCGTTGTACGTTTTCGGATCATATAACTCGGCAATATCATCAACGACACCTTGCTCAATAAAACGACCGTCCACGGTTGCCCCTGCCGTTAAAATACAAATGGGCTCTGATTGAAACATGGGGTTATCTCCTGTGTGGCTATCTGCTGTAATTTGTTATTTTAATTTAACGAAATAATTGCCCTTTTTATATTGATTGCATTTCTACAATAAGAATATAGAAGCTTGATTTACTGAGAGTTCTTATTGTCTGTTGCACACTGTTCTGATGAAAAGAGATGCAAACCACAACCCCCAAGACAATCTAGAAAAACCGATTTATACCCAGATGCAAACATTTGCGTTGTCGTATTACTTACGTCAGTACAAAGTGGCTGAAATAGCTGAATTTTTAGCGCTTGCGCCCAGAACCATTCAACAGTGGGTATCAAGATTTAAATGGAAGAAGATGCGCGATGATGCTCCTGTTGAGTTAATGACCCGTCAGCGTATCGCCCATCTGTTGTGGATAGATGAAAAACACGAAGCGCAGCTCAATGAATTAAAAATGCTGCTTGAGTTACAAAAAAAACAAGATAATGCCAAGCACCGAGAGCAGCATCAGCAACACGGGACGCGTGAAAAACGAGGGCGTCCAACTAATAAAGTAAAAAATGATGTATCCGGCATTACCGCAGAGATGCTCAAAGCGTATTTTGATAACAAGTATTTTGATTATCAAAAAGAAATTCATGGGCATAAAAATAATGCGTTAATTAACGGGGCACGCTTTTATCTTAAATCTCGGCAAATTGGTTTAACCGACTATTTTTCTTTTGAAGCGTTTGAAGATGCGGTGCTCAACGGAGAAAATCAGGTCTTTATTTCAGCGTCTCGAAAACAAGCTGAAATATTTAAAAACTATATTCGTAAATTTGCATTAGAAATTGGAGGCATAGAGCTAAAAGGAAAAGACTCTCTCACGCTAAGTAATGGTGCAGAGCTTCATTTTATGTCGACTAACGTTTTTAGTAGCCAAGGCTTCAACGGCCACATGTACTACGACGAAGTATTTTGGACGCCAAATTTCAAAAGACTAGACGATTATGCAGGTGGCATGTCGATTCAAGCGCAATTTCGCGACACGTATTTATCAACAGCTTCAAGCACCGCGCACGAAGCGTACCCGAAATGGGCAGGGCCAAAAGAGTGCAATATTGATATCAGTCACTCAACCCTTAAAAATGGCAAGTTAGGCAGTGATGGTATTTTCCGTCAAATCATTACGGTTGATGATGCGATAGAGCGTGGCGCGACATTTTTCAATATGGACAAACTGCATCGCAAATACCCTGATAAAGCCGTCTTTGATAATTTACTGCGCTGTGTCTTTTTGGATGATGCTTTTTCATTTTTTAACATTAAATCTCTGCTTGCTTGCAAAACAGAGACCTTGAAGTGGAAAGATGTCGCCTTTGATGCGTTAAACCCCGTTGGAAAAGAAGAGGTGCTGGTCGGTTATGACCCACGTGGCGGTGGGCAAAGTGAGAATGCCGATGATGCAGGCCTTATTGTTGCGCTTAAACCGAAACAAAAAGGCGGGGTTTTTCGACTCATTGAACGTGTGCGCTTAAAAGGCACGAGCTATGAAGAGCAAGCTCGCACCATTGAGTCCATCACTAAAAAATATAACGTGGTTTATTTGGCGCTGGATGTTGGCGGGGTTGGCTCTGCCGTGGCGGAACTGGTTAGAAAATTTTACCCGTCTTTAATTTGCCTTGATTACTCGGCTGATATGAAACGAACCATGGCTTACAAAGCACGTGAAATTATTAATGCAGGGCGATTGCAATTTGATGAGGCGTGGGATGACTTGGTGCATTCATTTTTGATGATACGACAACACACCACCACCAAAAGCAATCAAATTACGTTTATATCGTCACGCAGTAAAGTGGGCTCACATGCTGATTTAGCCTGGGCAACAATGCACATTTTACATTGGGAGCCCATCGACATATTGCGCGATGACACGACCACTGTTTCATTTATATAGGAGAAATCACTTTGATAGATTTTGGCACACCAAGCAGCGTCATGAATTGCGAGATACTTGATTACATGGAAATCGCACTCATTGATGGGCTTTACGAACCCCCGATACCACTCGACTTGTTTGCTAAAGTCGCGCGGGCAAATTCAATGCACGGCTCTGCACTGTATGCAAAAAGTCGCATGGTCTCCAGTGCAATATTATTATTACCAAATGTCTTACCACGTCGCGATCTAAATCGTTTCATATATGATTATTTAATGTTTGGAAACGGTTATTTATTAGCCGTGCGTAACGCCTTGGGTGAGGTTAAATTTAAACACTTGCCGGCGCTCTTTATGCGACGATGTGAAAAGATAGACTGTTACACCTATAAACCCTCTCAATATAATGATGAGGGGCGACTTGATTATAAAAAAGGACAAGTTTATCACTTGGATGAGTATGATGTTTGCCAAGAAATATATGGGTTGCCGCAATACATTGGCGCACTAACATCAATTTGGCTCAATGAAGATGCAACTCTCTTTCGTCGCAGTTACTACCGAAACGGCAGTCATGCAGGTTATTTGCTTTACATGAACGATCCCAATTTAACCGAGACTCAAGAAGATTATATTAAAGATGAACTAAAGAAAACAGCCGGTCTTGGGGCGTTTAAAAATCTGTTTATTAACGGAAAAGGCAAAGATGGCAAACCGCCAGAATTAACGCCGATTGGGCAAGTTGAAGCTAAAGACGCTTTTAAAACCGTGAAGGAATCGACCAACAATGATGTCCTTTCAATACACCGCGTACCCCCTGATTTGATGTCGGTTGTGCGAGAGGGATTTAATTCGAGTAGTGATTTAAATAAAGTTGATCGCATTTTCTACAAAAATGAATTAACGCCCTATGTGGAAGCCCTCTCTTCGCTAAATGACTTTGCAGGAAAGCAAGTGGTTAGCCTTAAACCCTATGAAGCAATCGATGTTTAATTGAAGCTTTACGCGCGGGCGTTAAGGCGCCTGTTTACTTTCTTGCTGATAAAAAACCCGAATACCCTCTATTTTTTTAGCGCATTGACTAAAGCTATGGTGCCAAACGTGATCTCGTTCAACGGCTTCGCCATAGGTTTTTGGGCGTTCGTCAAAGGGGAAAAGGCATTGCGTCATTAGAATGTCAGCTGGCTTTTTTATGACTTCTTTATAATCAATAATCGTTTTAGTCGTAGTGCATCCCGATATCAGCAGGGTAAGGAATAAGCTCGTTATAGCACGGTGCATTTTTTATTACCTCTTTGATGATCACTCGAATTTTTTGTGATTTTTTATTTGATTCAAACAACTCTTTTTGCAGCGTATCAGTGACCTGTTGTGATCTCATTTTGTTCGCTTGCATGGTTGCAATTTGCGCACTTAAGGAGCTGTTTTTTTCAAGTGATAACTGCTCAGTCTGCTCTGATTTAATTAATAGTTTTGATTTGTGAGCCATGCTTTTATAGAGCGCAACATTAGACAGTACGCTGATAGCAAGTAAGGTGATAAAGACCATGTTAAATTTAGGCATCATGGTTACCAGCCGTTTAAACATGCATTGGTTTCAATGGCGCGACGGGTAACAAGGCCATAACAGTTGTTCACTCTATTTTGGCAACTCTTGCCATTCACATACACCCAACGGTAAAGCTCTTTACATGCGCTAATGAACTGTTTTTTGTTCATCTTTTTCAGCAGTGTAGAGCGTTTAAAATTGCCTTCGCCTAAATTGAAAACAAAGCTAACCAGAATATCAAATTGTGCTTGGGTGATTTTGACCTGCAGATACTTATTAACAACACGCTCTGCATGAGCAACATCATAGATATAGTTCTGTGCAATCTGCTCATTTGTTATCACACTATTTTTGGCTACATCGGTGGTGTGGCCAATGCCATTGGTCCAAGTGGCCGCGCTACATTGATATGCGTTGTTGCGACAACCTTCCAAGTTCGCGATATGTGCCAAGCCTTGAGAACTTGTTTGTAAGGTATGGTTCGTGCCGGCAACGATGCCGAGAATAACGCCCACCGCACAGACAATACTTGTTATTGTTTTTTTCACTCTGGCGCTTCCTCTGCGTTTATTTTTTTCAGCTTTTCGACGTTGATTAATCGCTCAATCTTTTTGCTCTTTCTCGCTTCAATGTAATAGAGACACGCCATTACACCCGCAATGATGCCGATAAGCCCTGATACAATTTGAATAATGCCACTCGCTTCAATGCTGCTTAACATTGCAATGGTCCAAGTGATGATTGATTTGTTACCCGTGTTCATTTTTTAATCTCAACTTATTAATTAAAGCGCTTCGTGTGACCAATCGACTTCATATTCATTAATCTCATCAACCGTCATTAATTCTTTTATTTCTGTTTTCATTTCTCGTTGACGAGTATGAATAGCAAAGCCATGGGCAACAATTGCAGTGTGTATCTGTTGCAATGTTTCTGCTGTTATCGCCTGATCAACATTGTTCGCATCCGTCCAAAAGCTGGGCGTGAATTGCGATAACAGAGTTGTGTAAATACGACTACGTGCAGAGGGGTTTGCATCCCACTCGATATTATCAACAATAACAATGGCATCCGTTTTTGCTTCTTCGCTATCACGCCATGCATTTATCTGTTGATGCTTTGCATCTTGTAATAAATCTAGCTGTTGTACCCATTGCTCACTTTGCCAGATTGAATGGGGTAATGGTTGTTTAAGCGTCCAGTTCTCTTCTATTTCGCCTAGTTCCTCTACAACTTTTGATTGAGTTGCATTAGTCGTGTCGAAAATAGTTTTGCCACGAAAGTTTGCAATATATTTTGTTCCACTCAAGTCATCATTAGCGATAACTACAACGCATGATTTAGGGGCCAACGGGGCCACTAATAGAGCATGGGCGGGTATGTGTGCAATACCCCCGCGCTTTTGCGCTGTCATTTTCGATTGAGATACTTCACCCGTGGTAGCATCAACAGGGTAATAAAATTGTTTAGTCATGATAATTCCTTATATTGTGATGGCCATTGCTCGGGCGATATTACGAGGGCGAGTTTCATTATCTGTGCTCTTAAACGTTTCCACATCTAATTCACCTGCTCCCGAAGAGTTAAGTGCAAATGCTGACGTACCTGCTGATGCAGATATTAGCTGCCCCCTCGAAAAAATTCCATTTGGAGCAGTTGCATCAAATTGTCCCGAATTGATTGCACGCCCAACATCAACCCCACGCCCTTGGTCTAACACACGTAAAAACTCACCACGAATTTCACCGGTATTAATTGTTTCACCCGTTACTAAATCGGGATATCGTCTCGCTAAACGCCAATACACTGCCGTTGGCAAATCCGCATTAATTTCCATCACCGCAGACTCTGGTGCTGTTTCAGATAACCACCAAAACGGGGTACCAACCTCTGTCCCTGTGTATGGGACCCACCAAAATGGTGAGGAAGCATCAGCCCACTGTTCATGACGATTACTTAAATCAGTGGGATCTTTATTAATACACGTTAAATTTGGACCTGCGTACATCTGCATTGCCTGCACTTCACCATCCACTTCTATCGTGCAAACTTCCCCTGTTTTATAGGTGCGCAAAGCGGAATATGGAAGATATTGTGCTTTTAGCTCAAACGCGTCTATCTTTGCTTGAAGCTTTAAGGGGGTGACGATGGTTGTATCATTTTCTGCGAGACTAACTTGTGCCTCGGTCGCTATCTTTGCAACACCGGCAACCGTTTCTGTTGCATAAGACGATGCCAATGCGTATATGAACTTTTTAATGGTTAAAAAAGCACTGTCATCCGTACCTTTATCAACTTGTGCCTCGGTCACTATCTTTGCAATACCGGCAACCGTTTCTGTGGCGTAAGGCGACCCAATTATTTCAACGGTGATATTTTCAATGGCAGAGCTTGCTAGATTAAGTTCAAACGCTTCGGTGAGGATGGTGTTAGTGTGCTTTAAGGAGAGGATGTCACCATCGCGACTATCAATGGCAAAGAGCGTTCCGTCTTCTAAATAGTAACCAATTTCTTTTCCTTCAAACTCTTCATTGCCGTCAAAAACCGTTTCAAAGTGAAGTTGACCAGGGCGCGGTATTGAGCCTCTGGTGATCGCGCATCTTATTACCTCATTTTGTAATGCCGTTTGCTCAATGTTTGGAATGTAACCGTTCAAACCGATGCCAATATGGGTAATTTTATAGCTAACACCAAGATTGCCCGCATCAATTGACGCGTCAAGACCTGCGTTGGTAATGATTAAACTCATGATAGAACCTCGTTTTTCGTTACATTTCTAATATGCCGCGCATTGGCCACTTGCGTCTGAACATTAATTGCGTTGTTATAAATCCACTGTATTTCAGTGTGAGGCAGTCGTTTTTCTTCAAATTCTGCCCACGCATTTTCAGGACGATTATTTATATCTAATGAAACAAAAATTAAATTAGGGCTGGCTCTGTCATCATAAACAAGACCGCTTGCGCCACTACTTATCAGTAGCGCTTGGTAATCACTTAATTTCCACCCAAAAAGGGTATCTGATGCCTCAGATAACAAGGTCAATTGTGTTTCATCACTGGTCGTTTTAAAATCACTGGCAAGCGCTAAAATCAACTGCGTCAATGCTTGATTATCAACCTCGTTCCAATAGCCACCCTCTGGTAACAGTTGCCGGATGGACTGCACGAAATTGTCAACGGTATAGTCAATAATCAGCTCAGAGGTGTCCATACGACCTCGCCCAATACATGTATTTGTGAGTTAGTGATAAACTGCTCGTCGGTCGGTTGCTTCACAATGTAGTTACTGGTGATAGGCGCTATCGCAAGCACAATTTCTGTGGGTGTAATTGAAACTTGAGAAGGCGGAAAAACAGTTTCATCACGCACGCCCATTTTCTCTTTGAATAACGATTCAAGCGCGACAACAATATCGGCGCGAATCGTCTCGTCTTGTACATTTTGAATTTCAATATCAATGAGCTTATGCGTCGGAATAACGACATCAGCATGACAACCAGCCAAGCGGTTTTGCTCAATAAAATCTTGCACAATGTCAATCACGCCTGATGATAAGGTCGGATCATTTTCACGCGCACCGATAAGCACCTGAACAACACCAAGTTCATACGTATTATCTAATGCTGTATTATCTAATGCCCAGGCGAAATCAACGTCACTATGGGCAGACACCGCCCAACTTTCATAATCATCACGTTTCCCTATTGTTTGACTTTCATTAAATGCGGAGACAATACGCGCTCGCCAATGCTCTAAATCTTCAATTTCTGCGCCACCCGTTAATCCAAGACACGTTATATTATCGGGATTAATGCCACTGATGCTTTTTGACAGCGTTAATGTCACCTCACTTGGCAAGTTACTCGCAGACCCTGCGCTTAAGGCAATGATTTCAATATCTTCATCGCTAAGTTGTGATTTTATTGTCTCGAACTCATTGCCAGAGGGGGCGGTCATTAAGGTATAGAGCGGAATTTCAACGGGTGAATCAAGTGACTTAAATTGAACTAACCCGCTCGAAAATGTCGCGGATAAACGCTCTGCATTATATCGTTTAGCATGCACATACAGCCATTCTTCAGAGGCAGTCTCTGGGTTTAACTCTCTGAAAAGTTGGTCTTGGTATCCATACTGACCATAACTTACAGCTGCTATCGTGTTAGCAATGGCATTGATTGCTGGGTTGTTTTGTTGCGTTTGAGTGATTAGCGTCGCAGTCGCTCTATCAATTAATGCTTTTAAACTTCTCTGTGTGCTCGTTTGCATGCTTATATTTCCAGTTCAAAAGTTGAATCATCATTGAGCGTTAAGATGACGGTTCGCGTAAGTGTATTCGTTGAGAGTTTCGAAGCTGAAACCGACAGCGCTTTTACAACGCTTTCATCAATCAACCACTGCAATGCTTCTTCATAGAAACGTGATGCGCTGAGAAGGGTTTGTTCGGTGAGTTTTTCACGTTGCAACGTCCAATCTCTTGAGCCAACACCCTCAACAAATTCATCACTCCAACATCCACCGAGATCATCATTTTCCATTCGAGCACGGTCATTTTTAGTCGAGTCCGCATGGTTCAGTACGCTTTGTAACACCGCATGGGTTAAACCCGCTTCTGTATCTAACGGCGCGGTTAGCGCATCAAAATTAAAATAGATCATGTGATTTTATAGCTCCCCGCTGAACTCCCCCCCGTCACTTCAACTAAGCCATTTTCGGTGAGTTCATCAATCACCGCACTGGCGATAGCTTTGGCTAAGTCTTTTGACCTTGCAAACTCACCTTCAGTAATGATGCCGTTATTCTTAAACTCAGTGAGCAGTTTACTTTCTAATGAGCTATGGCTAAGTGGCATAATTATTTCCCTGCAGAAACAGTTGAAGAGCCATCGGTATGAGGTCCACCCGTGAAAGCGCAAATACTTTCGCATGTGATAATGCCGGTACCGTCATTGAGTTTTATTTTCTCGCCATCGGCAATAATGTTTCCGCCAGCTTTAACCGTAATGTCTTTTGCTGCCTCAACATTCACCGAGCCAAGTGTCGTAATATTAATGCCCGTTGACGTGAAGTGAATGAGATTGCCTTTGTCATCAATCACCGCGACCTCGCCATCTTTAAGTTCCATTTCAAAGCGTTCATCTTCAACGCTCGAAGAAAAACCACGACTCAATACGCCACCCAAAAAATGTACATACGCACGAGCACCAATTTTAGGACGACTCATAAAACCATAATTATGAATGCGCTTAATGCGATCGTTTGTTTTGCCCGTTGATGTTCTAATTTGTAATACCTTAGTCGTCGCACCCGTGACCGTTCCGATCACCATGATGTTTTTAAGACGACTCATTAATCGCTCAAACATTAGTAACCTCCTTAAAAGCTCTAAATAAATCCAGTTTGGTTTGGGTTTGGCTATCGTTCACTGATAACGTCAAGCCCTTTACAAGCAACGTCTCATTAAACCCTTGGTTCGTATCAATGACGCGAATAGTGCGATTAATCGCACTGCACGTTAATTCAATAAATAAATCATCAAGTGATGTAGACACACTCAACCCTTTTGCAATCGCCAAATCACGCTCATACTCTGCGCGAGATTGGCACGCGTCATTACTATGCAACTGATCGGATATAATGACTTTTGTGCGTTGTGTGTTAGCCGGTGCATAAGTAACGACAGCATGGGCATCATCCAGCTGACCTTGGACTTCAATGTGGTAGAACTGCTCTGCAAAGTTGCGATCAATATTTAGCGAGGCTATATTGTCGCCAACTTTTAACACCACCTCATCAATCGCCCCCTGTGCGGGGTTTTCGATAGTTAAGACGCCACCGGTGCGCTCAACTAAAATAAAACCTTGTTCTTTCATTAACTGCGCTAAATTATCAATCGGTGACTCTGCATTTATTTGAAATTCTTCAATCGTTTTCATACTCGACGCATCAACAAGGCATTCAACCGTGAGGCCAAAGTCCTTTGCTATCGCATTCAAGAGAGTATCGAGCGTTTGGTTATATTGCGCATCCATCGTAATGCGAGAATCAATCATGTTGGCACTTTTAGAACGCCCGGAGATTTGCATTGAATAACCACTGCTTTGTGTTTCTGTTGAAGCCACATCAATGTTTCCTGAAAATATCGACTGGCCATCAAGTTTAAATTCTACCGATAACGCGTCTTCAATTAATCTTGGTGAAATATCACAACTAAACGTATGCGCTAATTGTTCAATAGAGAAGGTAAGCCCTGCGCTAGAAAAGACCGTGGCTTCATTATCAATAAAAAGGGTCAGCTTTTTCATTCACTTTCCCTCATGGCTAGCGAGCCTTTTAAGAAGAGGGGGTGTTGCAACTTATTTAACGCCATTACTAACGCTTCTGAACTATTTGATTGATGTGCAAGCACCAGGGCAGGAATAAAACGAGAAGACTCAACAATAGTTTGTGCTGTACTCCCTTTTATTACTTTATTAATTTGTGCATTTACACCTTCACTTAAATTCGTTAACGCATCAAACACCTCTAGACTTTCGTATGTAGAGACTTGAGTCGCATCAACAATGCGCTGGTCAAGTTCGCTCGTAATGCTGTTCAAGTCACTTAAAATCGTAGAAACCTGTGCCGTAGAATTAACCAAGTCAAACACTTCTTCTTGCTCTAATCTTGCAATGTCATTACTCATTTTAATGGCGGCAACAACGCACTGAATATTGTAATGTGGGCTTGGATCATTATCATTAATCGCATCTAACATCATCGCTTGTGCTGCACGTGAATGATCAACGGTTTCATTAGTTGAACTATCATCAGAGCGAACAGCTTGAGCAAGGCTCTCAATCGTTGTGCTAAGTTGCTCTGCAAATTGACCAGGCGCATTGGCAATACTTGAAATTGACATCATGGCACGGTTTATTTCTTGGTTTACCGCAGACAATATTTGACTTGGAACACTCAACATAGATGCAATGCTCGCCAACTGACTAACAAGTTGCGTAAAATCTGCTTGAAGCGTATTCATATCTGAAATACCCATCTCTGCTACATCTTGCTCAAATGCGCTGGTCGAAACTTCTTCAACCGTTGCTGTTTTCTGTAGTGGCTGTGGTGAAGAGTCCGTCACCACGGTGGATGATTTTAATTTTGTACTGCGAGCATCACGAATAAAATTAAGAGAAAGCGTCACCAACCCAATTTTGGTATCGATGCTTAGCGAGGAGCTTTCAAAAGTGAGAGATAACTCACCGAGCCACGGATGCTCTAGTTCACCACGGGGCGATTTATTTAAGCTATCGATCAACGCATTCGCATCAACAAGCGAATTACTGCCGATCAACACAACCTCAAGCCCAACACTTACCGCTTTGGAACCCATCACTATAATGTCGGGTAAATCCGCATAGGGTATTTCAGTGATTTGCAACCGCTGACCACCATCCAATGACGTACTGAGTATATTTAAAGCAAGGCCATCCCATCGACCGTGCTCATATTTTCTCTCCCACACAACCAGGCCCTCCCAATATTAAAATACCTTAATGTAACGTTATGCAATGACGATGAATATTTACGCATCAAGAGGTGCGCACCGCCTCGTTCGGACTCACCCTCCCCTCCGCACCGAAATTCAGTACAACAAAAAAGCGCATCAGAACCGCTGCATATTTATGTAGTCCTATTAAATACAACTATTTGTTTATATTAAAGTTGTCGCTGTTTTAGAGTGTCGATTTAGAAACAACGTAAGATCGCATTCTTGCGTTTTTGTGCGTTTTTTTAAATTATTTAATTT
>JBAHZV010000140.1:0-19499 GCA_037132845.1 Psychromonas sp. | reverse complement strand
GCGAGACAAGCACAACGTAATGCAGATCAAATTCAACTCTTAGCGGTGAGTAAAACTAAACCCGTTAGTTTGATTAAAGAAGCATACTTTACAGGACTTCGCCATTTTGGTGAGAACTATGTGCAAGAAAGCATTAAAAAGATTAAAGAAATCAAAGCTGACCATGAAATTAAAGATCCCATTTTCTGGTATTTTATCGGTCCCCTACAATCAAATAAAACCCGCGATGTTGCTGAAAATTTTGATTGGGTGCAAAGTATAGAGCGCATTAAAATAGCACAACGCCTTAATGATCAACGCCCACATGATCTCGCTCAACTTAATATTTGCTTACAGGTTAATATTAGCGGAGAAGCCAGCAAATCAGGTACTACTTTATCTCAAGTTATTGAACTTGCCTCACAAATTAGCGATCTACCGCGCTTAAAACTACGCGGTATAATGGCAATTGCAGAAAAAACAGAAAATACTCAAAGACTTGAAAAACAATTCAATGAGCTCCATAACATTTATAAGAAACTACAAACCTTATATCCAGAAGTTGATACACTATCAATGGGCATGAGTGGCGACCTACAAAGCGCGATCAAATGTGGTAGCACAATGGTTCGTATTGGTACCGATATTTTTGGTACAAGAGAGAAGTAATAATTATTAGGGGCAAGCATGTTACACAAAAAAATTACCTTTATTGGTGCCGGCAATATGGCCACCAGCATCATTAGTGGTTTAATCAAAGGTGGCTACGCAAGTGACGCTATCTGTGCCAGTGAACCCAATACTGATGCAACCAATAAATTAATAAAAGCATTCGCCATTAAAGGCAGTCAAGATAATGTGGCGTCAGCAATTTGGGCGGAAGTTATCGTGCTCGCCGTGAAACCACAAATAATGGGCATTGTTTGCCAAGCCCTTACTGATGCAGGTGTAGATTTTAAAGATAAACTGGTTATTTCTATTGCCGCCGGTATTTCTGTACAACGCTTACAATCCTTGCTTGGTGAAAACACGCCAGTTATTCGCACTATGCCTAATACTCCCGCACTGTTGCAGAAAGGCATGGCCGGTTTATTTGCGTCACAACAAGTCAATGCGGAAAACAAACTATTTGCAGCCGATCTGATGCAAGCAGTGGGTGACATTATATGGGTTGATGAAGAATCAATGATTGATGCCGTCACTGCAACCTCCGGCTCCGGCCCTGCTTATTTTTTCCTGTTTATGGAAGCGATGCATGCAAAAGCTCAAGAAATGGGTTTTACTGATGAGCAAGCCAAGCAACTGGTATTGCAAACAGCACTGGGCAGTGTCGCAATGGTTGCTAACAACCCAGAGATGAGTCTTGCGACATTACGCGAAAACGTCACCTCTAAAGGGGGCACAACAGCAGCTGCATTAGACATTTTTAATGAGTTAGGCTTAACTCAAACCGTTGCTAAAGCGATGCAAGCAGCGTCAGACCGTGGTGCAGAGATGCAATCTTTATTTTAAAAAAGGCGAAACAACTATTATGAATTCAGTAAATTTTTTAGTCAATACTGTATTTGATCTGTATATCATGGTCATTTTATTACGTGTTTGGTTACAAGTAGCACGGGCAGATTTTTATAATCCATTTAGTCAATTTATTATTAAAGCAACACAACCTATTGTGGGACCTCTGCGCCGAGTCATTCCCAGTTTAGCAGGGTGGGATAGTGCCACAATCCTGTTTGCTTTTGTGATTGCCTGCCTAAAGGTCGTAACGTTATACTTGATGATAAATGAATCATTTAATATCACGGTGATTGCAGTTTCTGGTTTGGTTATTTTATTAACAGCCGTTTTCAAAATTATTTTCTGGGTATTAATATTACGTGCTATTTTAAGTTGGGTAAGCCAAGGTCGTAACCCTATTGAAGCGGTGATGCATCAACTCAGTGAACCTTTACTTGCGCCGGTGCGCCGTTTTATACCCGCAATTGGGGGCTTAGATCTCTCCATGATCGTGGTATTACTCGGATTACAGTTTGTTGAAATATTAGTCAATGATCTATTAAGCAAACTGTTTTAAATGAACCGACCTTATCTAAAACAAGAGGGTGAGGATCTATTGTTACGTCTTGTTTTGCAACCAAAATCAAGTCGTAATACCTTTGTTGGTTTACTGGGTGATGAATTAAAAGTTGCCATTAGCGCAGCACCTGTTGATGGTCAAGCGAATAAACAACTCATTCAATTTCTCAGTAAACAGTTTAAAGTACCCAAAGGTGCGGTAATTGTTGAGAAAGGCAAACTTAATCGCCATAAACTGATACGCATTAAAAACCCACAAAAAATCCCTACGCTACTTAAGGATATATGATGTTTAAAATTATTTTTGCTACGCTATTTATTTTTATTAGCCACGCAACGTTTGCCGAACAAAAACAAGATTTCTCCAATTTAGAAGTGCATTATATTGCCCTTCCTTCGACCTTTATTGAACCTTATATTGCCACCCAATATGGTTTAAAAAGAAGTAAATATATCGGACTTGTGAATATTTCTGTCTTAGATAAAAACCAACAATTAAGACCCATTGAGGCAGAGCTGATTGGCATTGGTCGCAATCTTATCGGGCAAACAGAAAAGCTTAAATTTAAGAAAATTAAAGAGGGTAAATCGGTCTATTATATTGCCACTTATCCCTACACTAATGAAGAGATTGTGAAATTTGAAGTGCAGATAAAAGCACAGGGGAAAACCCATTTATTAAAATTTCAGCACAAGTATTATGTGGAGTAATATAAAATGAATAAGCAATGGGTTCTCGCAACAGGCAATAAAGGCAAAGTGAAAGAAATGAGTGAGCTCTTAAATAGCTTCTCTATCGAAGTCTTACCACAAAGCCATTTTGAGGTCAGCGAAGTACCAGAAACAGGTACTACTTTTATAGAAAATGCGATCATTAAAGCACGTCACGCAGCAAAAATAACTGGTCTGCCTGCTATTGCCGATGATTCAGGTTTAGAAGTCGACTTTTTAAATGGTCAACCTGGTATCTATTCAGCACGTTTTTCCGGTGAAAATGCCAGCGATCAAGAAAATATAGATCTGTTATTAACTAAATTAGAAGGTGTTGGCCAAGCACAACGTCACGCACGTTTCCAATGTGTCTTAGTGTATATGCGTCATGCACTTGATCCGACACCCATTATTTGTCAGGGCACTTGGGAAGGTTCAATTACAGCACAACAAAATGGTGACAATGGCTTCGGATATGATCCTGTATTTTGGGTTGAATCAGATAATTGTTCATCTGCACAGCTCAGTAAACAACGTAAAAGTGAATTAAGTCACCGCGGAAAAGCACTGACATTATTAATTGAACAGCTCAAAGTTCAATTGGGTTAAAGTATCACCAATATTGTAGATCGGAGGTTAGCCTGTTATTTTCTAATGACAGTCTAATCTTCATTTAATTTACAAATATTACCGGGCAAAATGGCTGAGTGAAAGACGAAATTTGCTGTAAAGGGCTACCCTCTTTACAATCGATACAAGACTAAAGTAGCTTATTTTACCTGTAAAATTGATCACTTATTAAGTGCAATGGGTATAAAACACTGCCGACCAACGAACTATTTTTAACAGGTTACTCCCATGTTACAACTACCACCGCTAAGTCTTTATATTCATATTCCATGGTGTATTGAGAAATGCCCCTACTGCGATTTTAACTCACATAAATTACGTGGTGACATCCCTGAACAAGCTTATTTACAAGCATTGATTGATGATTTAAAAATAGATTTGGTTTATGCACAAGGGCGTATTCTTGATACTATTTTTATTGGTGGTGGCACACCCAGTTTAATTTCAGCACACGGAATAGCTTGGTTATTAGAGCAGATACAAAAAAATATAAGCTTTAAAAAAGACATTGAAATAACCCTAGAGGCAAATCCAGGAGCAATTGAAAATAGTAAAATTGCAGAGTTTAAAAAAGCAGGTATTAGTCGTTTTTCCTTTGGTGTACAAAGCTTTCAGCAGGAAAAATTAACTAAGTTGGGGCGAATTCATGATGTTGATGAAGCAAAATCAGCAGCCAAGCAAGCACAACACAGTGGCGTCAGTACCTTTAATTTAGATCTGATGCATGGTCTGCCCAATCAAAGCCTTGAGGATGCTTTATTTGACTTACAAACTGCCATTGAGTTGCAACCAACACACCTTTCTTGGTATCAATTAACCATTGAACCTAATACACAATATTTTTCACATCCACCAACACTGCCGGAAGATGAATTGCTCTGGGATATTCAAGAAGCAGGACAGCAATTACTCGCTATCAATGGTTACCAGCAATATGAGATATCAGGATATTGTAAAACTGGATTTGAGTGTCAACATAATTTAAATTATTGGGCTTTCTCTGACTATATCGGCATTGGATGTGGTGCTCATGGCAAGTTAACACTGCCACTTGAAAACAAAATAATTCGTACCACTAAAATGAAGCATCCAACGGGTTACCTCGATCAGCAACGCCCATTTTTAGATGAATCAAATAGTATTGCTCATCAAGACTTAGCATTTGAATATATGATCAACCGTATGCGTCTCTTTGCACCGATTCCATTTGTAGAGTTTGAACAATACACAGGACTGAGTATTGATAGTATTGCCTTGCCAATACAGCAAGCAATCGATAAAAAGTTGCTCATTAAAAATATTGATCATTGGTTAATAACGGATCTTGGACACCGTTATCTTAATGAACTATTACAGCTGTTTATGGAATAATACTCTCCACTTACTTACCGCGTCAATGCTACGGATTGAGCACCCTGCACTGATTAAATTTAATCAGTGCAGGGTGCGAAGTTAACGCTTAGCCATCAATAAAAGTGACTTGATACTCACCAAGACCTTCATAGCTAATGGTCGTAACTTCATTAAACTCAACCACCACAATACCGGCAAATGAACCGGTAATAAATGCTTCTCCCGCTTTAAAACTAATACCACGTTTAGTCATAAAGTTAATCATCCAGTGTAATGGTTTATAAGTAGACTTATTTGGGTGAACACCATCAAACTGCTGTTTGCTCGTTGCCTGATCAACATTGATGTTTATTTCACTGGCGGCATACGCTTTCTCTTTGTTTATTTCAGGGCCAAGGTAAAGACCTTGATTAAGCATACCATCCGCTAATTTTTCAAAAAACGTCACTTCAGGGTGATCACGGAAGCGTACTTGCATCAACTCTAATGCCATATGGCAACTTTTCACCGCATCATTTATTTCAGCTTCAGTGTAATCCGTGACTCTTGCAGGAAGGTCTTTACCCAGTACAAATGCAATTTCAGGCTCTATGCGTGCTTTACCGTTATCCATCAATAGCGTACAAGACTCACCAGATTGTACTGTGTCTGCAAAAATGGGTGCAGCAATGAGTTTATTTTCATCTAATGGCAACAAACACTTCCAACCTGCGACCGTATCGCTGCGGAGCGTTATCATTTCTTCTTGAACGCGTAACGCTTGATCAAAATTTTCTGGACTTAACTCGGCTGCTAAAGGCGTTATTTTATTTCCTACTTTACGATTATTAAGTAGGTGTATAGCTGCTTGTTGATAAATATTTTTCATTTTATTCTCATTATAATAGGGGACTAAATAGGTAAGTGGCGCTTTCTAAAATTTTTACAAAATAGTGACGTTTATGCCACTCGTTCAATATTAATGGCTTGGATTCTAAAAGGTAATGCATCTGAATGGTTAACAGCTCACCAGCAAACTCGCTGTTATCAATTAACATGGTCATCTCAAAATTTAACCAAAAACTACGTCGATCTAAATTCACCGTGCCAACTAATGCAATTTTTTCATCTACCACAATACTTTTTGTATGTAATAGACCACCATGAAATTTATAAATTTTTACGCCGGAGATCAACAGTTCTTCAAAAAGAGCGCGTGATGCATACTCTACCATTAATGAATCATTTTTAGCAGGTAATATAATTTTTACATCAACGCCACGTAATGCGGCCACTTGCAGTGCGGCCAGTAAACTGTCGTCGGGCACAAAATAGGGGGTGGTTAATATCAGGCTATATTTTGCTTCATAAATAGCCGTTAATAACACTTGATGAATGCTTGCATGACCAAAACCAGGACCAGAAGGGATAAGTTGTGCATATTGTTCCCCAACAATAGCAAATCTATCTTGCGTTGCGCTAGGCAACGGGATTTTTTGATTGGTCTCAAGATACCAATCAAAAATAAACAGGCCTTGCATCTGTTGAACAATCGGTCCTTTACAGCGCACCATAATATCGACCCACTCGCCCACATCCAATTCTGTTTTGAAATATGCGGAATCGATCAAATTCATGCTACCGGTGTAAGCAACACAATAATCAATGCAGACTAATTTTCGGTGCATGCGTAAATCCTGACGCTGTAGCAATAAACGTAATGCACCAACAGGTAACGCTTCTGCTACTTCAACACCCGCGAGGCGAAGTTGTTGTGGTTTATTGCCCTTGAAAAAATCACGGCTACCAACAGAATCAAGTAGCAACTTGCATGCTACGCCTCTTTTTGCAGCGGCCATTAATGCATCCAATAATGGCTCAACTAATCCTCCTTCACGACAAATATAAAACATCAAATAACAAGATGTTTTGGCCGTTTCAATTTGTTCAGTGATCTCTTTGAGAATTTGCTCGGTTGAGTCGAGCAGGTGATGATCATTACCCAGCATCATAGGCACCCCAACATAAGAGGCGATAAAGCGTTGCATCGATGCGACCGCAGGAGAGCTTAAATTTTCTGCTAAACGATTTTCTCGGACTTCATCCTTAAGCCACTTTTTAAAATGGATCATCCTCTTTTCACTGCGTTTTCGACGCTTCTTGCCCAGATGAAGTTCACCAAAAATAAAATAGATAAGCACACCAAAAAAGGGTAAAGCATGGATTAAAAATAACCAAGCTAACGAAACACCGATCGCTTTTCGTTTGATAATAACGCGCAGAGAGGTCGCTAATAAGAGTAAATAATATAAACCTGCGAAGATAACAGCATAAGAGGAGCGATCAAGCCAAGCATTATCAAAGGAGAAAAGACTCATTTATTGATTCCAATAAAATATCCGACATAAAATAAAATTATTTTTTCTTATTACAACGCAGATAAAAAGTTGCCTCACCCACCTTCATCGGTTTTACTTGAGCATCATTCTTTGATATTTCTTGAGTCTCACTGGAAAAGACTTCCTGCTCAATGCCATCCATTAAATTACCGACAATATTAATGCCTAATTCTCGCGCAAACACCCGTATTGATTGAATCATCGCCTGACTAATTATCCGCCCAGGAACATGCTTAATATAGTCGTCTGCTATTTTAAATTTCTCAATGGATAAAGGCTCAATAAAATGAAAAATGGGAACATCTGTACCAAATCCAACCACCGTAATTGCAATACCTAATTTATTAATATTAAATAAATTGTCGCGCACCACATAACTCTCACTATTAAAGACTGACTCATAAATTTCAAACTCAATATCACTAACAAGACAACCCGTGTCTTTTATAATCGTTTGAATATCTGCAATCAGGCTAATCTGCTCAAGTTGTTTTAACGACAAGTAAAAGGCGATACGACCAAAAAAAATATGTGCTTTTTTCCACTTAATCGTTTGCAACGCTACTTTTTCGAGCATCTTTAACCCCAATGGGATAATCAGCCCACTCTCTTCTGCCAAGCTTAAAAATTGATCTGGGAAGATCTCACCATGCTGCGGGTGATTCCAACGCCATAAACTTTCCATGCCAACGACTAATTTTTTATTAAGATCGTATTGAGGTTGATATTGAAGCTCGAATTGATCTTCTTCTATGGCAATCTTCAGCTCTGCTTCTAACTGCAATTGATCAGAGGAATGCTTGGTTAAATGATCCGTATAAAATCGATAAGATATATTTTTATCACGTTTAGCACGTAACATCGCTTTTTCAGCATGTTGCAGTAAGGTATCAACATCATCCCCATCATCAGGGCATAAACTAATGCCGATGGACACCGTCAGTTTTGTTGTTATATTACTTATTTCAAATGGACGATTAAATTGATTTATAATTTTCTGCGCAACTAACGCTGCATCATGCTCATTTTTAAGCACGTCAACAATAATAACAAACTCATCATCACCTAACCGTGCTAACGTATCTTTTTCAGCCACACAATTTGCTAAACGGCAGGCAATCTCTTGCAGTACTTTATCTCCTTCATTATGCCCATACTGATCATTAATACCTTTGAAACCATTAAGATTGATTAATACTGCAGCCATCGTATTTTCATTAATGTTAGCACGATGAATGGTATCTTCTAATTTAGTAAACAGTGCAATACGATTTGATAAACCGGTTAAAGGATCATGTTGAGACAAGTACTTAATTTTACTTTCTGATTTTTTATTCAGACTTAAATCGGTAAAGGTGTAAATACGATTATTCATTCCTTTTTCTAACTCAACAACATAAATATCGAGCCACGCAAAACCGATCCCTCCCTGTTTATGGCGATATGTCATATCACCACTCCAGGCGCCATCTTCCTTAATCTTTCTAGTGGCCTTGCGCAGAATCATTGAATCCGGATCTTGAGTGGACAGCATTTTCACTGGTTTATCTAATAATTCTATTTTTGAATAACCGAATAACCGACAAGCAGCACGATTAATGGATATTATTTTTCCAGTATGATCGACCATTAAAATATTTTCGTGGCTGTTTTCAAACACTGCGTTTGCTACTTTAAGACGCTTTTGTAAACGCCGATGGGTGACGATATCATACCCAGCGCCAATCAAACCATGATCGCTATCGCTATCATCTGATAGCGGTACTTTTTTGATCTCGATAAAGTGAGGCTCTTGCTCAGTTTCGTTAAGCGCAGGTTTAACATCATCATTCAGTGACGTTTGCATGGAAGATGCATTAACCGTTGCTGATGGCTTTAAGTAGGTTGTCTTTAATGTTGGGAAAAGGCGGGCAATTTTATCGACAGTAACTTGAGGGATTAACTGCTCAGTAATAAAGTAGTGATGTTTATTCTCATGCAATAAATTTAAGACTTCATCACTGCACACACGATGTTCTATCTGATAGGAAACCTTTTTATTTCCATCGCTTAGCGAATGCAGTAAAGCTTCAACTAACTCTCTATTACTGCCTAGATATAAAACATTCTTTTTGATTGATGACAAATAGACATTCCTTTATTTTTAAATGACCAATATAGTCCTTTTCAAATAAAAATAAAAGAAATGCCAACAATTGTAGAGTATCAAAGTAATAAAGAGAGAGTTTGCTCCCTCTTTGTTACAAGCTTTGTGACTAGCCTAACTGTTTTCGTACATTTCTAAACATTCTCATCCATGGGCTATCTTCTTGCCATTCATCAGGATGCCATGAGTTAGCAACCGTTCTAAAGACACGTTCGGGGTGAGGCATCATGATAGTGACACGCCCATCTTGTGACGTTAAACCGCTAATACCATTTGGTGAACCATTCGGATTTGCAGGATAAACTTCGGTATTATGGCCGTAGTTATCAATAAAGCGCAGTGCGATATTGCCACTTGCTTCAATGGCAGCAAGATGCTCAGCATTTTTCACTTCAACACGACCTTCACCATGAGAAACGGCGATTGGCATATACGAACCGGCCATATCATTTAAAAACAGAGAGTTATTTTTTTGCACTTCGACTAAACTAAAGCGCGCTTCAAACCGCTCCGAGTTATTACGTACAAAACGTGGCCACAAATCGCTACCAGGAATTAACTCATGTAGATTAGATAACATCTGACAACCATTACACACTCCTAATGCAAACGAGTTTTCACGTTCAAAGAAAGTTTGGAACTGAACACGCGCTTGTTCATTAAATAGAATCGATTTCGCCCAACCTTCACCCGCTCCTAATACATCACCGTAAGAGAAACCACCACAAGCCACTAAACCTGAAAAATCAGATAACTGTACATTGCCTGCTAATACATCACTCATGTGGACATCAATCGCAGCGAACCCTGCGCGATTAAAGGCAGCAGCCATCTCTTGTTGAGAGTTAACACCTTGCTCACGTAAAATAGCCATACGTGGTAAAACACCCGTTGCAATATAAGGCGCGGCGACGTCTTCATTGATATCAAAGGTCAGTTTAGTATTGAGACCCGGATCTTTATCATCGAGTTTGAGATCAAACTCTTGTTGTGCACAGTGGGAATTATCACGCAATGCTTGCATTTTAAGTGTGGTTTCCGCCCAAATACCACGGAATTCAGCACGAGATGCCACTAATACTTCGTTATTATCACGAGTAAATTCAATTTGATCATTGTCATTTAAGCTACCAATCACCAATGCATTTGTCGTTAAACCATGACCGGCTAATACATTTAATACCGCTTCTTTATCTTCACGTTTCACTTGAATAACAGCGCCGAGTTCTTCTGAATAAAGTGCAGCAAAATCATTGCTATCAAGTTGATCAAGTTTAATGGTGACACCACAATGCCCCGCAAAAGCCATCTCTGTGATTGTCGAGAATAAACCACCATCACTTCTGTCGTGATAAGCCAATAGCTTTTTATCTGCCACCAATGTTTGTATTGCATTAAAAAAGCCTTTTAACAATTCAGGATTATCAAGATCCGGTGTTACATCACCTAACTGCTTATAAACCTGCGCCAATGATGAACCACCAAGGCGGTTTTGCCCATTGCCTAAATCCACCAAAATAAGATCTGTTTCACCTTGATCAATACGCAGTTGCGGGGTGACTGTATTACGAATATCACGCACAGCACCAAAAGCGGTAATAATCAGTGATAATGGCGAAATAACTTCTTTATCTTCACCGGTTTCATCCTGCCAACGTGTTTTCATTGACATCGAATCTTTACCAACCGGTATAGTCAGCTCAAGTTCAGGGCATAACTCTTCACCAATCGCTTTAACCGCTGCATATAACCCTGCATCTTCACCCGGATGACCCGTTGCAGACATCCAGTTAGCAGAAAGTTTAATGCGTTTGAAATCACCAATATCAGAACAGGCGATATTAGTGATTGATTCCGCCACCGCTAAGCGCGCAGAAGCTGCAAAGTTAAGCAATGCAACGGGTGTACGTTCACCTAACGCCATCGACTCACCAAAGTAAGTATCATAACTGGCAGCGGTCACGGCACAATCAGCAACCGGTACTTGCCAAGGGCCAACCATTTGATCACGAGCAACAAGACCTGTTACGGTGCGATCACCAATAGTAATTAAGAATGTTTTTTCTGCAATCGAAGGTAAACGTAATAAGCGTTCAGCGGCATCTTTAATGGTGGCACCCGAAAGATCCAATGCTTTACCTTGTGCTGTTTGGGTGGTCACTTCACGGTGCATTTTAGGCGCTTTGCCTAATAAAACTTCTAACGGCATATCGATTGGTTTGTTATCAAACTCAGGATCTTTAACCGTTAAGTGCATGGCTTCTGTGGCTTCACCGATCACCGCATATAAGGCACGTTCGCGTTTACAAATCGCTTCAAAGGTTGCAAGGTTTTCAGGCTTAATGGCCATCACATAGCGCTCTTGAGATTCATTACACCAAATTTCATGTGGTGCCATGCTTTTTTCATCATTTGGAATGGCACGTAAATCAAAAATACCACCCCGACCACCGTCATTCACAAGCTCTGGCATGGCGTTTGATAAACCACCCGCCCCCACATCATGGATAAATTGAATCGGATTGTCTTCACCCATCTGCCAACAACGGTCAATCACTTCCTGACAACGACGCTCCATCTCAGGGTTTTCACGTTGTACGGAAGCAAAGTCTAAATTTTCTGTTGAGGCGCCTGAATCCATTGAAGATGCAGCACCGCCACCAAGACCAATGTTCATTGCAGGCCCCCCTAGAACCACTAATTTAGCCCCTACTGGGATCTCTTTTTTCTGAACATGAGAACGACGAATATTACCTAAACCGCCGGCCAACATAATGGGTTTATGGTAACCACGGATTTCGAGACCATTATGGCTTTCTACTTGCTCTTCGTATGTACGGAAGTAACCAAGGATATTGGGACGACCAAATTCGTTATTAAATGCAGCACCACCCAGTGGCGCTTCAAGCATAATATCTAATGCAGACACGATACGGTTTGGTTTGCCAAAATCAGTTTCCCATGGTTGCTCGAAATTGGGGATACGTAAATTAGAAACAGAGAAACCAACTAAACCCGCTTTGGGTTTAGATCCAATGCCCGTTGCACCCTCATCACGAATCTCACCACCAGAGCCCGTGGCAGCGCCAGGGAAAGGAGAAATGGCCGTGGGATGATTATGTGTTTCAACTTTCATGAGGATATCGATATCTTCATGATGGTAGCTAAATTCACGATCACCAACACTTGGGAAGAACCGACCAGCTTTATAACCTTCCATGACAGCGGCGTTATCTTTATAAGCAGATGAAACAAATTCAGGGTGCAGTTCATGGGTATTACGAATCATTTTGAACAATGATTTAGGCTGTTTTTGACCATCAATGGTCCAATCGGCATTAAATATTTTATGGCGACAATGCTCTGAGTTCGCCTGTGCAAACATCATTAATTCGATATCGTTAGGGTTGCGCCCTAACTTAATAAAATTTTCAAGCAAATAATCAATTTCATCATCAGCGAGCGCCAGCCCTAAGCTTATATTAGCAGCTTCCAGTGCGCAGCGGCCTTGCTTCATCACATCAATACTGGTCATTTTGCCCGGCGTACCTTGAACAAATAATTTTCGTGCGTCGTCTAGGGTTGTAAAAACAACTTCCATCATGCGATCATGTAATAGGTCAGCCAGCTGTTTATTTTGCTGCCAAGAAAAGGGTACGGATGTTTCGATGTAATAAGCGATACCACGCTCTAATCGTTTAATTTTTGTTAAACCACAGTTATTTGCGATATCAGTGGCTTTTGAAGACCAAGGAGAGATTGTGCCTGGACGAGGAGTAACAAACAGTAATGTACCAATAGGGTCATGCTCAGCAATTTTAGGCCCATAAGTCAGCAACTTTTGTAAAACCACTACTTCTTTTTCGTTTAAATCTTCTTTTAAATCAGCAGCGTGCATATACTCTGCATAAATTTGCGTAACAGGTAAATTTAATGTTGCACAGTTTTTTAAAAGCTGGTTAACACGAAATGTAGAGAGGGCTGGAGCCCCACGCAAAATTTCCATAGGTTATTTCTCTCGTTGGATAAATAAAATGATATTAGTGTAAGTTTGCTATTATATGCAAAAAGCGTTTTTTATTAAATAAAAACCCTCTATAGTCAGTCTTTATTTACTTTATTCTCGCTATTTTATATGGAAATTCATGCAAAACAGTCTTGCAATTTCAAACTGGATCTCATTATGCCTAATAAGTTATTTATCAGAATCAAATCATTAACCTTAATTATTCTCTCATTATTATTTTTGAATGCTTGTAACCCTTTTACAGAAACCACTAGCTTAGAAAAGATCCAGAAACGTGGTGATATCATCATGGGCACCATCAATACCTCCTTAACATACAGTTATAATAACGAAACTTACACGGGCTTAGATTACGAATTAGCGGTGCAATTTGCCGCCTACCTCAACGTAAAATTAACGATTAAACAATATTCTTCGCTGGATAAGTTATTTTTAGCCCTTGATGAAGACCAAGTTGATTTTCTGGGGGCAGGGCTCACGCTGACCCCTAAACGCGCCGAAAAATACCGCAGTTCACCACCCTATTATTATGTTTCACAAAAAATGGTTTACCATAAAGGTACTTATCGCCCTCGTGAAATTGCCGATATAAAAGGCCCTGTTAGCGTATTAAAAAGCAGTAGCCATGCCGAAACATTAGTGCGATTAATGCAAGAAAACCCCGACATTGAGATTCAATCATTTGATTATGAAGACCAAGAAACACTACTGCGTAAGGTGGCAGAAAAAGAGATCACATTTGCGATTGTAGATAGCTCAACATTGGCACAAAAGCAGCGCTATTATCCTGATCTCGCTGAAGCTTTTGTGGTCTCAGAAAAACAACCTGTCGCCTGGCTCATCAAAAAGAATCAAGATGATAGCCTCTATGCGGGCATCATCGAATTCATCGGCAATAAATATAACGATCAAACGATTGCGAATTTAGAAGAGAAATACTTCGGCCACGTCGGTCACTTTGATTATGTCGATACTCGTATTTATTTAAAGCGCATCAAATCGACACTGCCTAAATATGAGGCGTTATTTAAAAAATATGAAAATAGCCATGTAGACTGGCAATTATTAGCGGCCACAAGTTATCAAGAATCCCATTGGGACCCACTCGCAAGATCCCCAACGGGAGTGCGAGGCATGATGATGTTAACCCTTGATACCGCAAAATTTGTGGGTATTAAAAATCGTCTTGATACTGAGCAAAGTATTCAAGGCGGTGCAAAATACCTAACCCAACAGATAAAGCGTCTACCTGACAGTATTAATAGCGACGAAAAAATATGGTTTGCCCTCGCAAGTTACAACATTGGTTATGGCCATTTAATGGATGCAAGACGCATCACCGTAATGAAGAAACAAAACCCTAACTCATGGGCAGACGTAAAAGAAAACCTACCCCTGTTACATCAAGCTAAATGGTACCGAAAAACACGCTATGGTTACGCGCGAGGTCGGGAAGCACAACATTATGTGAATAATATTCGCCAATATTTGTTAACCCTTAACTGGTTTGTCTCTGAACGTGAAAAAGCACTCGAAAGAGCGCAACAAGAACAAGATAAATTAGCTGCGATTGAGGCGGCACGTTTAGCCACTGCCCCGCTCAGCGCTGCATTAGCTACGCAGATTAATAATAGTGAGGCATTGCCAACCGTGGAGGCTTCTCCTCAAAAGTAGAGAAAAAATCATTATAAAATAAGCTTATCCAACTCCCGAGTTTATCACTCACCTTGCTTTGCAATATAGCCAATGATGACAACATGGCTGTATTGGCAAAGTAGAAACGAAGGATATTTTATGCACACAGCTAAAAAGCGTTTTTTAATTCCAGGTATCGTAGCAGGCATCTTCATATTAGCGCTCGCGACGCTATTAAAATCATCTCCGGAAGTTCAACCTGATTTTGATAGAGCACGCTTAGTAGATGTCATAGCGTTAACTTTAATTGATAGTGCACCTCAAGTGGTGGCCTATGGCAGGGTCGAACCTAAAAATAGCTGGCAAGCAATTGCACAAGTGAACGGTAACGTTATCTATCGCCATCCAAATTTAGAAAGCGGTCGATTGCTAACCGCAGGCACCGTGCTCTTAAGAATAGACCCTTTAGAGTATCAGCTCAAAAAATCACAGGCCGTTGCAAATGTGAATATGGCCAGGGCACAATTAAGTCGGCTGGATCAAGAGCAGAAAAATCTCATCAATAGCCTTAATATTGAGCAACAAAAATTAGCGTTAGAAAAACAAGAATATCAACGTAAATTAGAGTTGCAGAAAAAAAACTTAATTTCCAACTCCGAAACCGAAGCCCAAAAACAATCTTTATTAGTGCAAACTAAATTAGTGAACGATTTAAACAGCGCGCTAAAGCTATTACCTAATGATAAAAAAGTCGCACAAGCGCAAGTTAATATCAATCAAGCATTACTTGAAGAAGCCCTACGTCAATTACTCAACACCGAGATCATTTTACCCTTTGATGCGCGTATTGCTGCAGTCAATATTGAGCAAGCACAAGCGGTTACTATCGGTAATATCATGTTTGAAGCACAGCAATTAGGGTACGTAGAAATAAAAGCAGAGCTCTCACTAAAAGATGCAGAATCTTTACTGCACAGTGTACAGCACAGCCACTTACTGAGTGGTCAATTACTCGATATCGAACAACTAGGTATCTCAGCAAAGATCAAACTAAAGCTGAGTGATAAACAGTACCAATGGCCCGCAACGGTGACACGCATCGCTGATAACATTAATCCAGATCAAGCAACCATTGGTTTTTATTTAGAAGTAGAACAAAATATTAAAACTCGGATCCTCAGCGATAAACCGCCTTTAACAAAAGGAATGTTTGTCACAGCACACATACAAGGGTTTAGCTCTGCGCAATTTATTATTTCCGAAAAAGCCCTGCACGGTGAACATATTTATTTGATGGATAACAATAACAAATTACGTATTCTCAAGGTAAACATCCTTTTTAGAAATGCTCAAGGTGTGGCGATCAGTGGGCAGTTGCAGGCACAAGATAGACTCATTTTAAATGATCTCATTCCTGCGGTTTCTGGCATGTCCCTAAAGGTTCATGAGGAAAGCCCCAGTGATTAAATTCTTCACCTGTCATCCGACCCTTGCTAACCTGTTAATGCTGAGCTTTTTTGTCTTAGGCTTAAGTAATCTCAATAAGATAAAGCGCGAAACCTTCCCAGAATTTTCATATCCTTACATCATTGCTAATATTGTTTATCCGGGCGCATCGGCCGCTGAAGTTGAAGATAGTTTATGCCTGCGTATGGAAGATGCGGTTGATGGCTTAAGTAATATTGAAGAGACTAAGTGTGATGCACAGGAAGGCTTTGCCTCTCTGACCGTAAAAATGGATGATGAAGCCGATATCGGACGTGCTTTAGTTGATATTCAAACAGAAATTAATGCCATTAAAGATTTTCCAAGTCAGATAGAGCCCCCCACCGTTAAAGAGTTAGATTGGTCTGAGCCCGTGGTGGATATCGCTATCTCCGCCCAAGCAAGCTGGCCACACTTAAAAGCCTACGCAGAGCAACTAAAGCGCAGTTTAAAAATTGATTATGAGGTCAGCTTGGTTTCTATTGCTGGATTTTCAGATCATCAACTACGGGTTGAATTAAATGAGCGGGATATTCGCCACTTAGGGTTAACTGTTTCTCAAATTGCCGATAAAATTGGTCGACAAAATGTAAAAATGCCAATTGGTAATCTCGAATTGCGCGAGAAAAACCTATTGCTTCGCTTTGACGAACGCAAAGTCAGCGCACACGCTTTAGGAACGACCATTATCGCTTCACGACCTGATGGTGGTGTGGTGCGCTTAAGTGATGTCGCCATCATTACCGAGCTGTTTGAGCACGAAGAGCAAAAAATTCTTTTTAATGGCAAACCTGCGGCTATCTTAAAGATACAAAAAAATAAAGCCGATGATGCGCTACGTATCAAAGAGAAAGTAAACGCTTTTGTGGCCTACCAACAAAAAATAGCGCCTGATGGTGTGACCCTCACCATGACAAACGATATGTCATCGTTATTAAAAGATCGCTTAAACATGCTACTGAAAAATGGTTGGCAAGGAATAATACTGGTGTTTCTTTCAATGTGGTTATTTTTCTCACTACGTTACTCACTGTGGGTATCCGCAGGTTTACCGGTGGCCTTTTTAGGGGGACTCTTTTTAATGAGCCTCTTTTCTGTTTCTATCAATGTGATGAGTTTGGTCGGGCTATTAATGGCGATAGGCATCATGATGGATGATGCCATTGTCATTGCGGAGTCTATCGCTGCTCACATTGAAAAAAAGATGCCGGTACAGGAAGCCGTTATTGAAGGTGTTAAAAAAGTTGCCCCGGGGGTTATCTCCTCTTTTTTAACCACTGTTTTCATTTTTGGCAGTCTATTATGGTTAGATGGTCAAATGGGAAAAGTGCTCTCGGTAATACCATTAGTACTGATCATGGTGTTAACGATTAGCTTAGTGGAAGCCTTTCTTATTTTACCAAATCACCTATATCACTCATTATCTAAACCACAAAAAAAAGATAATACCCTTAAATTTAAACGCCTATTTTTACAAAAATTTGAACACTTTAGAACCGTCTCACTGGTCACTGCGGTTACCTTTGTAGTGAAGTGGCGCTACGCCTGCATAGGACTAACTATTGGCATGTTATTTGTTTCATTTGCATTGGTCGCAGGAGGCGCTTTAAAATTTACCCCCTTCCTTGATTTAGATGGAGATATTGCAGAAGCACGTATTATCTTGCCACCCGGCTCAACCTTGCAACAAACAGAGCGAGTAGCAAATCATATCATCGCCAGCGCGAAATTAGTGGGCGATAAATTAACCCACGAAAATCAAGAGCAGAGCGATCTCATACGCGATATTACCGTATTGTATAATGTGAATGCAGATGCAGCTGAAAGTGGTCCTCATGTCGCCACTGTCAGGTTAGATCTGTTATCTGCCGGGAGGCGAAATACCTTAATTAACGTATTTTTAGGAGCATGGCGAAAGCAAACAGGTGAGCTTTCTGAGCCTCTTTCATTGGTCTTTAAACAACCCACCATGGGTCCTGCTGGACGTGATATTGAAATACGTCTAAGACATCAAGATCTGACCCTATTAAAACAAGCCTCAGTGGCATTACAAACTTATCTAAGCCAATTTCAAGGCGTTAATGGCATCTTAGATGATATGCGCCCGGGCAAAGAAGAAGTGATCATCAAACTCAAAGCCGGCGCAGAAAATTATGGCGTCGATGGTCAAACTATCGCATCACAATTGCGCGCGGCTTACTTTGGAGAAAGTGCAGATGAAATTCAAGTTGGGCCTGAAAACATACAAATTCAAGTACAACTAAATAAAAAGCAAGCAGGTAACTTACAAACACTTGCGAATTTCCCTATTATCTTAGCAGACAATATCCAGATACCTTTAAGTGCCGTGGCAACACTCAGTAGTGGGCGCTCATTTATACGTATTCAGCGTATTGATGCACAACGCACCGTCACCGTCATCGCAGATGTTGATGCCCAGAAAGCGAATGCCAATGAAATTATTAATAATATGCGCAGCAATTACTTGCCACAATTAATCGCGCAGTTCCCCGGTCTAAAGGTAGCTTTTGAAGGGGCGACCAAAGAATCAGAAAAAACGGGAAGATCACTTTTAATTGGTTTTAGCATCGGCTTATTTGCTCTTTTTTCTATTTTAAGCTTTCAATTTCGCAGTTACATCGAGCCTTTTGTAGTGATGTTAGCAATTCCACTGGCATTAATTGGTGTTTTATGGGGACATTTGTTAACGGGCCATAACCTCTCTATGCCATCAATATTAGGTTTTATTTCACTCGCGGGAATTGTAGTTAATGATTCGATATTGCTGGTGCAATATATTCGTCACCATATAGATCAAGGTGATAATATTCATCAGTCAGTCATTAAAGCCAGTCGCGACCGTTTCAGAGCGGTATTTTTAACATCACTCACCACCGCGGCCGGTTTATTGCCACTTCTATTAGAAACCAGCCTACAAGCACAAGTTGTTCAACCCATTGTGATATCAATTGTATTTGGTATCTTCAGCTCGACATTATTGGTGATTTTTATTATCCCAAGTGCCTACGCCATACTCGCCGACTTTAACCTTGTGCACACACATAAAAACCTTAGTGAG
>JBAHZV010000060.1:0-7332 GCA_037132845.1 Psychromonas sp. | reverse complement strand
GCAAATAATTGTTACTTAAGTTTACGTTCTTATCCTTTCTTAATTCCTCGTAATTTAGAACATTCCTCTTCGGATAGCTGGACATCAAGATTAATGCATAACTACCACACACCGAGTCATGAAGGATTGCTCAGTTACCTGCTTTTAAAAGTATATTTTAAATTTTCACGTCATTTGTTTTCAAGTCAACAGCCAGAAATGGACTCATTTCTTCAAGATACCAACAAACATATGTTAGATCTCAATACACCCGATGATGAGGAGAGTGTGAAACTCATCAAGGCTTGGAATTATCTTTCAAAAGGTAGGAAATTTGCGACTAAAAATGTCACCTTCATTCCCAACGTGCTAAATGGAAAGATACAGGTTAATGCCTCTGGTATCGCCGAGTTGACAGAGCATGAAGTCATCTTTTGTGACGGTGAATCTAAACCTATTGATATTATTCTCTTTTGTACAGGATACCAAGAGGATTTCGAGTTTATAGAAGGGTATAAACTTAAGGATAATAACGTGCGTAATTTATTCATGCATTCAATACCAACTGATTTAGACAATTGTGCCTTTATTGGTTGGGGACGTCCAGTAACAGGGGGTATACCCGCTTGTTCGGAAATGTCTGCTCGCTATTTTGCCCAACTATTGTCTGAAAAAACATCACTGCCTAGCGATATCGATAATCGGATTGCTGAAGACAAGAACTTTTATCAAACGTTTTATGCTAAAAACTCTCCGAGCTTGAACACGGTTGTTGCTTGGAAACGTCACATGGAAAACTACTCTAAACTGATAGGTTGTCATGTTCACCCGCTTAAATACGTTCTGAAACCACGTTTTTTTGTTCGTCTATTTGCGGGTTCGTTGGTCCCCTCTCAGTATCGCCTAGAAGGACCTCACGCGAGAAAAGAAGAGGCCATGAAAACAATTCTAAATCTTGATATAACCTTGCCAAAAGAACATGTTGTTCACGGAATACACACAAATTTGCAAAATAAACTGCCTTGGGTTCGTACCAAAAATTGGCAGAAAAAAGCTCAGTATAATTACTCCACGGAATACAGTAATTGGTTTCGGTTTGATGTGAATCTAACTCAAAAAGATGTAGAACGTTTTATTTTTAGCAAGAATGTACCCGCAGACTTACCCAATGAACTGTAACCTATTCATTCAGTTTTCCTACAATAGGCTGATTTTTTGCACCCTAAAGTCGCATATTAAATAAAAAAACTATAAATAGTATTCACCCAAAATAAAGGATTATATCAATGAAAGTTTCAGAGCCACTAGTACTTCCGTGCGGTCATGTACTGCCTCACCGTTTGGCTAAGGCCGCTCTAACAGAAAATCTTGCCACACCCAATGGTGAACCCAGCGAATCCCATTTTAAGCTATACGATGTATGGGATCGTAGCCGTTGTAGCTTTATGCTCACTGGCAACGTGATGGTTGATGGGCGAGACAAGGAAGATAAGGGGAATGTTGTTATTGAAAATGAAAGCCTACTGCCGTCACTTAAAAAATGGGTAAAAACCTGTAGTCGAACGCAACTCTGGATGCAAATAGGCCATGCTGGTGCTTTGTCTGACGGCACCCGAACTATTTCTCCTTCTGGCGTGCCCTTTCAAGGTAAAGCGCGTTCATTCCACCAATCCATGGCGATGGAATTATCCGATATTGAGGATGTTATTGAGCGATTTACGCTCACGTCCTTATTGGCAAAACAAAGTGGCTTTACAGGGATTGAGATCCACTCCGCCCATGGTTTTCTTTTGAATCAATTTTTGTCGCCAGTCACGAATCGACGTACCGATTCATACGGAGGCTCATTACAAAACAGGACAAGGCTGTTATTAGAGGTAATAGCATCAGTACGCCATGCTGTGGGTGCAAATTTTCCTATTGCCGTAAAACTTAATACCAGTGACGGTCGCAATACTAATATCCGCTGGGCAGAGCAGGAAGCCCTTGACGTTGCAGAATTAATATCAGAAGCAGGCGTTGATTTGATTGAGCTATCCGGGGGAGATTATAACAATACCATAATGATTGGTCGAGATCGTGGCAATCAGTATTTCGAAAAGTTTGCGAGGGATCTTAAAAACCGAGTAAAAACGCCTGTAATGCTGACAGGAGGTATGCGTGATATCGATGAAATGAATCGAATAATAACGGAGGGAGGGGCTGATATTATTGGTCTGGGCAGACCACTGATTACGGATCCTATGATTGTTCACAAGTTACTCAAAGGAGAAATGCGTAAGATCCCTGCATGTGAAGCAGATCAATTAGGCGTTCTGGAGTTACTGAGTTGGTACTCTCAGCGAATGCGTAACATGAAAAACGAATCAGAAGTTGCCATTGAGACTCAAGCTTCCGTTTAAAAGTGAGTACATAAGTTGCACAGTAAAAAGTGGTTAGCTAACGCTATGCTAATCGCTTTTTTACCGAAAAATCTGCAAAAAAAATATAGACCTCTAAAATTAAATAGGGCTTAAATAGGATATAGAAGATGACTAAAACAGATAACTTAAATATCACGGCAATTGAAAAACTTTTACCGCCAATTGCTTTATTAGAAAAATTTCCGATAACAGAAGCGGTCAAAAAAACAGTTTCAGAAGCTCGCCAAGCAATTAATAAAATTTTAAATAACAACGATGATCGTGTATTAGTCATTGTGGGTCCTTGCTCAATTCACGATACAGAAGCCGCGTTAGATTATGCAAGTAAACTTGCACCATTACGTAAAAAATATAAAGATCACTTAGAAATTGTTATGCGTGTTTATTTTGAAAAACCGCGTACTACTGTGGGTTGGAAAGGTCTGATTAACGATCCTGAATTAAATGACACCTTTAAAATCAATAACGGCCTGCGCACAGCTCGAAAATTACTTTTAGATATCAATGCAATGGACCTACCCGCCGCTACTGAGTTTTTAGATATGATCACCCCACAATATGTTGCAGATTTGATGACATGGGGCGCAATTGGCGCACGTACTACAGAATCTCAAGTACACCGTGAATTAGCCTCGGGTATCTCATGCCCCGTTGGATTCAAGAACGGTACTGACGGAACGATTAAAGTAGCCGTTGATGCAATCGGTGCAGCTAAGGCTTCTCACCACTTTTTATCAGTGACTAAATTTGGTCACAGCGCAATTGTTGAAACTACCGGCAACCCAAATTGTCATATCATTCTACGGGGTGGTAAAACGCCAAATTATAGCGTTTCAGATATTGCGACTGTTAAAAAAAGCTTAAAAAAAGCCGGTCTTAAAGAAACATTAATGATCGACTTTAGCCATGCAAACTCTGAAAAGAAGTTCGAAAATCAAATAAAAGTCTGTACTGATGTTTGTAGACAAATTGCTGGTGGTGATAAAGCTATCTCTGGTGTCATGGTAGAAAGCTATATCGTTGAAGGTCGTCAAGATTTAGTCGATGGTAAAGCTAAAACTTATGGTCAAAGTATCACCGATGCTTGTATTGGTTGGACTGATACTGAAATATTATTAGCGAAGTTATCAGAAGCGGTTATTACCCGACGTGGTTAATCTATGTTATACCATTAATTCCACTAAGCTTCTTCCCACTTAGCGAGATTTAAAAGATAGAGGCAAGGCATTGATTAACATGCTTATGCACTTGGCTCAGGATCGTCATCCCCGTGGTATTTTAATACGGGGTTCCCGTTTCTAAAGCGCAATGGATCTTCGATTAGAGGCTTCGAAGATGACGCTTATAAAGCGTTCCTGAGTCTACTACATAGGCATGTAAAAAATTATGTCTAACCCATGCCTCGTAATTAGATGATTGTTTATACGTATAAACAATCACCTAATACAAGTAATGTCCTGCACTTAAAACCGCTCTACATTAATTCAACGCGCTACTTGATGGCTCCACATTCACTGCATATTTAGCGGTATGATTTTCGACAACCTTAGCATTACACGCGGCTTCAGCTGCGTTTTCACTATAGGAAAGTCCATAAAATGAGGTGGACAGTAAATCTTTCAGCTCGCTAATCAATGGGTAGCGTGGGTTTGCTCCTGTACATTGGTCATCAAACGCTTCAACGGCTACTTCATCAATTTTTGCAAAGAAATCAGCTTCAGCAACGCCCGCTTTTTGAATAGAGCTTGGTATGTCTAATTGTTCTTTCAGCTCTTCTAACCACGTTAGTAAGTTGGCTATTTTATCATCATTGTTATCCGTCACTTTTGATAGCCCAAGATGATCCGCAATTTCGGCATAACGACATTTTGCTTTAGGGTTGCCATATTGTGAAAACGCGGTTTGCTTTGTCGGGTTGTCATTGGCGTTATATCGAATCACATTGGTGATCAGTAAAGCGTTAGCTAAACCATGCGGTAAGTGAAACTCTGCGCCAATTTTATGTGCCATTGAGTGGCATACACCTAAAAAAGCATTGGCAAAGGCGATACCCGCAATAGTACTCGCGTTATGCACTTTTTCTCGCGCTATGGGGTCATTAGCCCCATTTTTATAGCTTGACGGTAAATATTCTTTTAGCATTTTTAAGGCTTGCAAGGCTTGACCGTCGGTATATTCATTGGCAAGTACCGACACATAAGCTTCTAAGGCATGTGTTATTGCATCATAACCGCCAAAGGCAGTGAGTGATTTAGGCATATTCATGACTAAGTTAGCATCAACAATTGCCATTGATGGCGTTATTTCATAATCCGCCAATGGGTATTTTGCCCCGGTATTATCATCAGTAACCACGGCAAAAGGGGTTACTTCAGAGCCAGTGCCTGAGGTGGTAGTAATACAGACTAAATCAGCCTTTTTACCCATTTTAGGAAATTTATGAATACGTTTACGAATGTCCATAAAGCGCAAGGCTAAATCTTCAAAATGTGTCTCTGGGTGCTCATATAGCACCCACATAATTTTAGCTGCATCCATTGGTGAACCACCACCTAAGGCGATGATCACATCCGGGTTAAAGGATTGCATCTCCGCTGCGCCTTTTTTTACAATAGACAAGGTCGGATCGGCTTCTACACCATAAAACACCTGCACATCAATATTTTGTGCTTTTAACAGTACCGACACTTCCTCGGTATAGCCGTTATCAAATAAATATTTATCAGTAACAATAAATGCGCGTTTTTTATCGGCAAGGTCGTTAATCGCTATCGGTAAACAGCCTCGACGAAAATAAATGGATTTAGGTAATTTATGCCACAACATATTTTCAGCACGTTTAGCGACGGTTTTTTTATTAATCAAGTGTTTAGGTCCTACGTTTTCTGAAATAGAATTTCCTCCCCAAGAGCCACAGCCTAAGGTTAGTGAAGGCGCGACATTGAAATTATAAATGTCACCAATACCACCGTGAGAGGTAGGGATATTGATGAGTATGCGTGCGGTTTTCATTTTATTGCCAAAATACTGAATGCGATCTTTGTTAATATCTTGGTCAGTATATAAGCCCGACGTGTGACCAATACCTCCTATGTCAACCATAATGCACGCTTGCTCTACTGCGTCTTCAAAGGATGACGCTTTATAGAGGCCCAAAGTCGGAGAAAGTTTCTCATGGGAAAAAGCATCATCAAAAGACACTCGGTCACCTTCACCGATAAGAATTTTTGTATGGGGAGGTACTGTGATGTTAGCCATCTCTGCTATTTTAGTCGCAGATTGACCAACAATATCAGCATTTAAATTACCATTGACTAATAATATTTTACGCACTTTGTTGGCGTCTTTCTCAGAAAGCACGTGACCTTCATGGCTAGCAAAGCGTGCTTTTACCTCATCATAAACCTTGTCCATGACAATAACCGCTTGTTCAGAAGCACAAACCACACCGTTATCAAATGTTTTAGATAATAATATAGAGGCAACAGCGCGTTTTATATCGGCTGTTTCATCAATCACTACGGGGACATTGCCTGCGCCAACACCTATGGCTGGTTTACCCGATGAATAGGCCGCCTTCACCATACTTGGGCCACCTGTTGCTAGAATAAGGTTAATGTCAGCATGGGTCATTAACGCGTCTGATAGCTCAACTGAAGGTTGATCTATCCAACCAATAATGTCTTTTGGTGCACCTGCTTTTATCGCTGCATCTAGGACTATTTTTGCGGCATTATTGGTTGAGTTTTTTGCGCGAGGGTGAGGGGAAAATATAATAGCATTACGCGTTTTTAGCGAAATAAGCGATTTAAATATAGCCGTAGACGTTGGGTTTGTGGTCGGTACTATACCGCAAATAATACCAATAGGCTCAGCGATTATCATGGTACCAAATTCTTCATTTTCCTCTAAAACACCACAAGTAATCGTGTCTTTATATTTGTTATAAACAAACTCTGCGGCAAAATGATTTTTTATTACTTTATCCTCGACAATACCCATACCCGATTCTGCAACGGCTTGTTGTGCCAGTGGGATCCGTGCATTATTGGCCGCAAGAGAGGCCGCTCTGAAAATTTTGTCTACTTGCGCTTGTGAAAAAGTTGAGAAGGTTTGTTGCGCCAGTTTTACTCGAGCAACCATTTCATTTAGTTCAGATATATTTGTAACAGGCATGTCTGTATCCTTTATTTAATGACTGAAAAGCGTTATTAAAATAAACACGTTCTAGTTATTAAATCCGATGTGATTTAGGAAGTATAACTACTCACTGTAATTATTGCTTGAGTAAGCACAATATCGTTTCTGTTCATTTTCAAAATTCATGACATTGCTCATTCAAGTTAAATATTAAGCATAGAGCTAGTTTTACTTCCGATCTTTGATCCAAATTAATAAAACTTAACATATAACTGTTTCACCTGAAGGGGCATAATTCAACTGGAATTAGAAGCGAATTAATACCAGTTCCATTAAATTAGTTCCCACTCAGAGCTTGTCAGTGCTTTGAGAATAAAGTGAATTTTTTTGTGTATAGTCACTCTATATTAAAGGAGTTTTGTGCGATTATCGAAGTACTGACAAACGCCCAAAGGGCGAGTTTAAAAGGCATATATGCTACGTTATTGATTTTGACAAGGATGCTACATGGACGTAGCTTCTTAGAGAATGCAGGAGCATATTCTCCTGAATAACCTTCTCTTCAATCAATGCCTTGCCTCTAAGCCTTTTAAATCTCGCTGAGTGGGAAGAAACTTAGTGAAATTGGTATAACTATTTGAATATTATCTTTCGGAAAACAAAAAGCCCCGACTCTTTCGAATCAGGGCTTTCATATAATGGTACCGCAAGACGGACTTGAACCGTCACTTCTTTCGAAACCGGATTTTGAATCCGGCGTGTCTACCAATTCCACCACTGCGGCAAAGGA
>JBAHZV010000022.1:0-9607 GCA_037132845.1 Psychromonas sp. | reverse complement strand
CAATGATTGCGAAGGATAAATTAACGGTAACAAGGCGTGAGTTGCAGGAGATAGTTATCCTCACTTCAAAACTCACAACGCAGTTAAGGTTGATTTAAACGAGCGAGGGTGATCACCTTTTTAGTTCCTTTGGTATTAATAGCTGTTCTAATTTTTTTGAGACCCCGTGCTCTTCTGCTGAAAGTGCTCTTTCCGCTTCTGGTAACGCGCGACACAAATCAACTTGCGCATTGGCCATTACCATGGGTTTACCAACTAAACGTAGCATTTCGACATCATTCATCGCGTCACCAAAAGCGATCGCTTGTGCGCAACTTATCCCTTTTTCTTTTAATACGGCTGCTACAGCAGAGCCTTTATTGGTATTTTTGTTCATGACTTCTAAGCACGTTGATAATGAGAACGTGAGGTTAACATCATCGTTAAAGCGTGCTTTTAGCTGTTCATAAATGATTTTTAATGGTTCTGGCTCAGCCCAGAAAAAAATCTTAATGATATTATTCTTATCAAGCGTTTTGATATCTGTTACTTGGCAATTAAAGGCCTGTACAAGGCCCATTCCCTCTACTTCTGGTAATCGAATATTGGCGTACCAATGTTGATCAGTAAATAGGTTTATTTGTACACTTGCATCAAATTCAATATTACAAATTTCTGTGGCAATGGTTTTTAGTAGGTTTTGTTTAATTATTATCTTGCCTTTTTTATCATGCACGCGCGCGCCATTGGAAGTGATTAAATAGATCGGCTCTCCCAATTGCTCCTGTAAACTTTTTGCTTCGATATAGTGACGACCAGTCGCAATCACAAACTTACGCCCACTCTCTATCCAGTTATGGATGCTCTTTTTTGTTTGTATAGATAGTTTGTGATCTGCTCCGAGCAAAGTTCCGTCAAGGTCTGAAATCGCTATTTTGTACATGTTTTTTGATTCCTTGTGGTGGCGTTTATAAATGTGAATACATGGGTCAATGCTCTTGAGCGAAGATCATCACGCTCCAATAATAGTTCATGTTTTGCTTCTTCAAGGGTTAAAAATTCATTTAATTGACAAGGTGTTAACTTTTCAAAAAAGGCTTTTTGTCCAACACTTGTGACAATACTATCCTTGCCTGCTTGTACGATTAACACAGGAATATTAATTTTATGTGCGTTTTCAATTGCTTGTTCAGTGGCGCTGATACTGGTCGCCACCCAACGCATTGTTGCATCACCAAGCTGTGTTTCTGGAAAGGCAGTAAACCCCGCTTGAGCGGAATTAAAACGAACTTGACTGTGGGTGACCTGATTTCCTTTAAATGGGCGATTAACATAGGCCTTTCCTGCGGGCACATAACACGCTTTAGAATTAAACCATCGACATATTTCAGCGCTACTGTAAGTGACTATTTTAACCAAAAAAGTAGGCCGTGAGCCAAAATTAATAGAGAACATTGGGCTAAAAAATATTGAGGCTTGAAAAGGATGTTTAAATTGCTGCAGATATAATGCGCTGATGGTGCCACCCATTGAATGTGATAATAAATAGCGTCCTGAGTATTTTTTCTCTAATTGCAGGGAGTGAACATATTGATGGAAATCATCAACATAGTCTTGAAAATTTGCTACATAACCACGATATTGATCACCACCGAAACGCTCAGAAAACCCTTGTCCACGGTGGTCAATAAGGAAAATATCATAACCTTGTTGATGCAAGTCATAAGCAATTTCTTTATATTTTAAAACGCTTTCATTGCGCCCTTGGCTGATAACCACTACTTTTTCATTACCGGTGACAATTGAAATCGTCTGTACGGTTTTATTATCGACACCTTGAAAGTGCGATGATTGTGCGTGTTTATCCCAGAAATTCAGTATTTCCGGGTTATAATTATTAGTGAGTGTGAGGTCAGTGCTTAAATTAAGGGGGAGAGGATTCATAGATGATGCCACTGAGCGAAGGGTGGAGCATAATAATAACAAGGAAATGAATAATAGCGCATGATTTTTTATTTCCATTTGATATGCCTTCTCTTTTACCCTTGTGATAAGACTCGCTTGAAATTATTATTTGTTTTTTTATAAGCCTTTTTTATAAAAGGTTTTTTGGCTTTTTCAGTCGTTGCTGGTCAGCATGTTTGGTATAAGAAAATAAAGATCAACAATGACAGTCGGTAGAGGATGCCACTCGCAGTGGGTGATATTAAAAAACACATAAGCAGATAAGCTTTTATAAAAAAATGGCTTATCTGCTTATCATGCAATAACGGTGGTTAAGCGAGTTTTGCTTTAATAAAGTCGATAACCTCCTCGATTTTAACTTCTTGTTTTTCTCCGGACTGACGATCTTTATATTCAATAACACCGTTATCAATACTGCGATCGCCAATCACTAGGGTATGTGGTATTCCGATAAGCTCCGCATCTGCAAACATAATGCCTGGACGTTCTTTACGATCATCAAAGAGTACCTCAATGCCAGCCGCTTGTAGCGCCGCGTAATATTTCTCTGCAAGTTCAGCAACACGATGTGATTTTTTCATGTTCATCGGCACAATAACCACTGAAAATGGCGCTAAAGTATCATTCCAGATAATGCCATTTTTATCATTGTTCTGCTCAATGGCCGCTGCCACAATACGTGAAATACCAATTCCGTAGCAGCCCATTATTAAGGTTTGCTTTTTACCTTGTTGGTTTAATACTGCGGCTTTCATTGCTTCAGAATAGGTATCACCTAATTGGAAGATATGACCCACTTCGATGCCGCGTGCAATAGAAAGTGTGCCTGTACCACAAGGGCTCGGATCACCTTCTACAACATCGCGAATATCTGCCACTTCATAACCGGTCACATCACGGTCCCAGTTAACACCCGTTAAGTGTTTACCGTTTTCATTTGCGCCACAGACAAAGTCAGCAAGTTTTTCTGCACTGCGATCGACAATGGTACGAATGTGTAAACCTTGAGGACCAATCGAGCCCGCATCACAATTTACAGCCGCTTTTATTTGTGCTTCGTTTGCAAAAACAAGAGGGTTTGCAATACCGTCGATATTTTCAGCTTTAATTTCATTCAGATTGTGATCGCCACGTAAAACCAGTGCGATAACCGCTGTCGCTTCACCTTCGACACCGCTACCTGTGACTAATAAGGTTTTAACAACTTGCTTCGCTTCAACATTAAGGGCCGCACAAACCTCGTCAATGCTATGCACATTAGGCGTGTCAATGGTGGTTACTTCGGCGCTTGCTGCTGGGCGCTCGAAAGTAGGGGCTAATGCCTCGGCTTTTTCTACATTGGCCGCATAATCGCTCTCTGTTGAAAAGACGATGGCATCTTCGCCACTTTTAGCAAGAACATGGAACTCATGGGAAGCGCTACCACCAATACTGCCTGTGTCTGCTAATACCGGTCGGTATTCAAGACCTAACCGTTCAAATATACGGCAATACGCGTGATACATGTTTTGATAGGTTTTCTGTAAACATTCTGGTTCAAGATGAAAGGAGTAAGCATCTTTCATGGTAAATTCACGGGCACGCATTACACCAAAACGAGGGCGCGTTTCGTCACGAAATTTAGTTTGAATTTGGAATAGATTTAATGGTAATTGTTTGTAACTATTTATTTCTTTACGTACTAGCTCTGTGACCACTTCTTCATGTGTTGGGCCTAAAACAAAATCACGAGCATGGCGATCTTTAATACGTAAAAGTTCACCACCATATTTATCCCAACGGCCCGTTTCAGCCCACAGATCCGCAGGCTGTACGACAGGCATTAATATTTCAACGGCACCAGCTCGCTCCATTTCTTCACGAACAATGCTTTCAACTTTGCGTAATACACGCAAGCCTGTTGGCAACCAAGTATATAAACCCGATGCTAATTTTCGGATCATACCGGCGCGTAACATTAGCTGATGGCTGACAATTACAGCATCGCTAGGTGCTTCTTTTTGTGTTGATAATAAATAATTGGTAGTACGCATGGAGATCCTTAAAATTTTCGGAACAATAAATATGCACATGATACTTCAAAATGGCAAGTCAGCAAGGCAAATTGTATTGAGGTAGGTCTCTTGTTTGGTACGATTAACATAATTAATATTCTGCCACTCACCATAATGTTGAGGCTTTATTTTGCTGAATTAGGAGCCGACCTTCACCACTTTGCTGGGAAGGCTCTGCTCCAGTGAGATTAAAAACTAATTTTGTGGTGCAATATAAACCAAAGTAATCACACTTGGCGGTCGTTATCTTTTGCGATAGTGCCTGAGCAGGTGTTTTGAGGTAACATGGCAAGATTACTAATGATTATATCTGGGAGAAATGCAAATGAAACAATATCTTAAAAGTGGTAAAGTGAGTCTGTATATCATGTTGGCTTGTACCGTTATTTTTATTTTAAATACACTATTACCTATTAATTTAAACCAATTTGGGATTGTCCCACGATCCTTTTCACATTTATCGGGCATTCTTTTTTCCCCTTTTCTACATGCCAGCTGGACACATCTTTTTAGTAACTTTTTGCCTTTTATTATTTTTGGCGGGTTAATTGGATTAAACAATATTAAACGATTCTGGCTACTGTTCGCCATTCATATTGTCAGTACCGGCACTTTGGTCTGGTTTTTTGCTCGGGGCAATAGTGTACATATCGGCATGAGTGGCGTGATTTATGCTTTTTGGGGATACCTTATCGTTTATGGTCTCATTCATAGAAAGTTGCTGCATATTACTATTTCATTGGTTACATTGATCTTTTACGGTGGTTTAGTTTTTGGCGTATTACCAAGCAGGCTTGGGGTTTCTTTTGAAAGTCATTTATTAGGTGCCATTGTGGGTGGCGTGAGTGGTTATCTATTTGCGAAATCAAAATATAAATAGGAGAGTGCTTTTAGGTTAAGGGGCAAGGGAGTTTATCATTGCCCAACAACCTTTAAATTATGTTAACTATCTTTTAAATTTATTTTCAGCGAGCTTAACATTTTAAAGAGCAACTCAATCTTGACCACAATGCTCGGTAATAATTTTTTATAGTGTTCTTCATTGTCAGTTTGGATTTCTTGAAGGTCTGCCGCTAACTCTTCAACATAAGGCAAAAAAGTATCGGAATGGTTTTTGAAGGCGCTATCTATTGCAAAAATCTTCGAAAAAGTGGCCTTTTTTTGTTGGCGTAGCTCAGCAAGTTGTTTGTCGGCATCGACCGCTTTGTGGTAAATGATTTTAACGTTTTCCTGCAACTGTATTAATACACTCTCTTTACTCATGATTTATCCTAAAATTTTAATTTACTTATTATAGTGAATTTATCAGTGTTTTGCTCTTTTCGCCTGCTATTTCTGTACTTAATTTAGGCACTAAATAACCCGGCAATTCGGCCGTTATTTGTTGCATCAATAATTGTGCTTTTTTTAGTTCTAAATCAAAATGTTGTGCACCTTGTACTTTATCCAATAAAAATAAGTAATAGGGTAAAATGTGTGCTTGAGAAAGTGCCTCACTGAGCGCAACTAATGCTGCACAGTTATCGTTGATGCCTTTTAATAAGACACTTTGATTTAATAACTGAATGCCTGCTTGATGTAATTTATAGACAGCCGAAGTGAATAAAGAGTCAATCTCGTTGGCATGGTTAATATGTAAAACAAAAATAACGTTAAGACGGCTATTTTTTAATATCAGACATAACTCATCGGTGATGCGTTGCGGAATAACCACCGGTAAGCGTGTATGCAACCGTAAACGTTTAAGCTGTGGCAATTTATCAAGTTCAGAGACGATATAATGTAAGAAATCATCTTTACTCATCAAGGGATCTCCTCCACTTAAAATCACTTCGTTTACTTCAGGGTGTTGCTTTAGATACTTTAAAATCTCTACAAATTGTTGTTTATTTAGATTATTCTCTTGATAGGGGAAATGACGACGAAAACAATAACGACAATTTACCGCACAACCTGATTTTAAAATAAGTAATACACGGCTTTTATATTTATGTAATAACCCTTGAATGCCATTTTTATGTTCCCCAAGCGGATCTAAACTGTAGCCTGCTTGTATTTTATTTTCACTTTTGAGCGGTAAAACTTGCTGTAATAACGGATCTAAAATATCCCCTTTTTTCATCTTTTTTATAAAAGGCAGCGGTACTAGCAGGGGGAAGTTTTTACGCGCGGTTTCACTTAAGCGTATACTTTCTGGGCTAATTTCTAATAATTGTAAAAGTTGCTCTGGATTTTTGACTGCATTTGCCAGTTCTTTTTGCCAAGAGGGCACCATATCGGTATTATTCATGTCATTATTTCTATTATGTTAAATTATTTGCAAAGAGGTTGTTATGGCTACATATAGTACCAGTGAATTCAAAGGTGGGCTAAAGTTCATGCTCGATAAAGAGCCCTGTGCCATTATTGATAATGAATTAGTAAAACCAGGTAAAGGTCAGGCCTTTAATCGTGTTAAATTCCGTAAACTTTTATCTGGAAAAGTAGTGGAGAAAACATTTAAATCTGGGGAATCGGTTGAAGCCGCTGATGTGTTGGATGTGGAGCTTGCTTACCTTTATAACGATGGTGAGTTTTTCCACTTTATGAATAACGATACTTTTGAGCAAGTTGCAGCGGATGAAAAAGCCGTTGGTGATATGGTTAAATGGTTAGTTGAGCAAGATCTTTGTACGATCACGTTGTGGAATGAAAACCCAATTGTGGTTACGCCACCAAACTTTGTTGAGATTGAGGTCACGGATACGGATCCTGGTCTTAAAGGTGATACAGCGGGCACCGGTGGCAAACCGGCGACCTTAGCGACGGGTGCTATTATCCGTGTGCCACTCTTTATTCAAATTGGTGAAGTTGTCAAAGTGGATACGCGCAGCGCTGAATATGTTGGTCGCGTAAAGAAATAATACTGCTTAAAATGGTTAGATTAATCCGGCTAACGATTTAATCTTAAAGCAGGGTCGGAGATATCTGCGTTGCACGCAATGATGCGCCTTGATATCCCCTTTTTTCCTCGCAATCATTGACGATGTCATGAAGTGGAATGGTCTTATTCTGTGAGCTCAGTTTTTCTGGGCTTTTTTATGTCTAGCATCTTTTACTTCATAGTTTTTTAACCTGATTGTAACAATGTAATGTGAATTGATTCACATCAATTTATTCTTAAAGTAATAACATACTATCACGGTCAACTATTATGCGTTAAATAATGGAGGCCATGAAATGAACTTATTTAGATCCATAAAAATAACTAACCGTATCCTGCAATTATTTACTGCAATGCTGTTGCTGATCACTTCATTTTCTAGTTATGCGCTTTTTGTGAGCCCACCCAAAGACCCCATTCTTTTTATTCAAGCAACGTTTCCTGAGTTAACCAAAATATCAGAAAAGCAGGGAGAACCTTTACTCTGGACTATTTATAAAGAGCAACAGGTTCTAGGTTATGCGTTTGAAACCAATGATTTAGCGAGAATGCCTGCTTACTCTGGCGAGCCTGTTAATATGCTGGTGGTTATCGACCCTAAGGCAAATTACATCACAGCGAAAATATTAGAGCACCATGAACCTATTATTTTAGCGGGTATCCCCGAGAAAAAACTGCTCGATTTTATTGCTCAATATGCAGGTTTATCCGTTAACGATCGCATCAAAGTGGGTGGTAAAACCCGCCCAGGTTCTCTCGCTATTGATGGTTTATCGGGGGCAACGGTCACGGTAATGGTAATGAATGCCGGTATTACTAAAGCGGCCAATAAAGCGGCGATGGCACTTGGTTTGATCAAACCTAAATCTTCCGTTATTCAACCTATGTCGACTATTAAAGAGATAGTTTTTGAGCATAAATCATGGCTTGAGCTAACGGGAGATGGCTCCATTCGTAAGTTGTTCCTGAGTAATAAAACAGTACAACAAGCCTTTGATGACAGCGAAGCTGAAAACGTCGATCGTGTTGCTAAAAGTAAAGTAGATGAAATGTTTGTGGAAATTTATTATGCCTTAATTGATATTCCCACTATTGGTAAGAACCTGTTTAGTGAGTCAGATTATATTTGGTTAACAGAAGATCTAAAAGCGGGTGAACATCTTGTCGCGCTCTTTGGTAACGGTTACTCATTCAAAGGATCTGGGTATGTCCGCGGAGGGATTTTTGACCGCATTCAACTGCATCAAGGCAACAGTGAGATCACTTTTCGTGACTTAGAGCATAACCGTATGATGGATCTATTCAGTGAGGGAGCGCCTCATTTTAGAGATATGTCGGTATTTAGAATATCTGATATTCATCAATTTGATCCCGGTGCCGATTGGCAATTAGAGTTGTTAGTGCGCAGGCAAACAGGTCCGGTTGATAGTGTCTTTCGTCGTTTCAAAGCAGATTATCAAATGCTTGAAAAATATGTGGATACACCTCCAGCAATTTATCCAGAGCCAGAACTCAGCTTAACAGAGCAGGTATGGTTAGATAATCAGTTGAAGGTGGTGATTCTAATTAGTTTAATTGTGATCGTCATTCTTATTTTGTTCTTCCAAGATATCCTCGTTCGTCACCCTGTTTTTATGCATAATTTACGGCATGGATTTTTACTGGTCACCGTGGTGTTTATCGGCTGGAATTGGGGTGGACAGCTCTCAATTGTTAATGTTTTTACTTTTTTACAGGCACTTGCACATGATTTTTCATGGGATCTGTTTTTATTAGATCCTGTTATTTTCATTTTATGGAGTGCGGCCGCCGTGACCATATTGATGTGGGGCCGGGCTGTTTATTGTGGTTGGTTATGTCCTTTTGGGGCCTTGCAAGAATTATTAAATCAACTTGCTCGTTATATAAAAATTCCTCAAGTCGAATTGCCTTGGGCGGTGCATGAGCGTTTGTGGGCAATTAAATATCTTATTTTATTAGCGCTGTTTGCTCTTTCATTGGATTCTCTTGCATTGGCCGAACTGTTCGCTGAAATTGAACCGTTTAAAACGACGTTTTTATTGAAGTTTGATCGTCAATGGCCCTTTGTTACTTGGGCTGTTTTGTTATTAGTGGTGAACCTGTTTAACCGTAAAACATTTTGTCGTTATCTTTGTCCATTAGGTGCTGCCCTTTCTATCTCCAATAGTGTGCGATTATTTGATTGGTTAAAACGACGCCCTGAGTGTGGCAAGCCATGTAAAACCTGTGCCCAAGAGTGTGAGATTCAAGCGATTAATCCTGACGGTGTGATCAATATGCGCGAATGTCATTACTGTCTTGATTGTCAAATAACCTATTACAATCAGGAAAAATGTCCACCTCTGAAAAAGTTAGCTTACAAAAAACGTAAAAAATCCCCTGAAGAAGGGATTGAATTTAAGGAACTAAGGTCATAACGTCTGTTTTTTAAGTCACGCTCAAGTTAAAGCGACAGCTAATACCAAAGGAATTAATTAAGTGATCAATGATTGCGAAGGATAAATTAACGGTAACAAGGCGTGAGTTGCAGGAGATAGTTATCCTCACTTCAAAACTCACAACGCAGTTAAGGTTGATTTAAACGAGCGAGGGTGATTACCTTTTTAGTTCCTTTGGTATCAGTTGTGCTGACGATGCGATGGCTTTGAAATTGACCTAAATTGCA
>JBAHZV010000153.1:0-6433 GCA_037132845.1 Psychromonas sp. | reverse complement strand
CACTGGCACTGGTAAAATATTAGCGCCATTTGCTTTTGCATTTACTCTTTTCCGCTTCCTTGGTGGCATAATAACGGCTAAGTTAGGTGAATCCAATACGTTAATTGCGTTCTCTTTTGTCTCGCATATACCATTGATTATAGGTACTTTTATATTAGATACATTTAGATGAATCAGTATCCCCTGATTGCAAAAAATAGTTGAAGTAAGAAGAAGTTGATATGATAAACGCCATCAATCTTTATCTTACATTTTGTAACATGCACAGATTAAGAACATTTAACAAAAGTATCGATTTGGCAAAAGTATCAATTTGACAACAAGTTCGCGAAAATATACCGAGCCAGCTATTACTCATCGTGCATATTGAGATGCTTCGTTTTTTCTGCCAACAATTGACGATTTAGATTAAAAATTTATTTTGTCATAACTTCACCGTTAATAACGCTAGTCTCTATTTTTAGCACATCACAAAAACAATATGAAATTGTGCGTGACAAGGTATTGACGTAATCAATCATAGCATTACAATCAACACATCTATTTTAATAACGTCACTAAAGGTGAACAATGGCTCAGTTTATTTTTACCATGAATCGCGTATGCAAAGTGGTTCCTCCAAAACGTACCATCCTAAAAGATATTTCACTGAGCTTTTTCCCCGGCGCTAAAATTGGCGTATTAGGTTTAAATGGCTCTGGCAAATCGACTCTGCTACGTATTATGGCGGGTATTGATAAAGAATTTGAAGGTGAAGCACGGCCCTTAACAGGCACTAAAATTGGCTACTTACCACAGGAGCCGGTGCTGGATCTTGAAAAAAACGTACGCGAAATTATTGAAGAAGCGGTCGTTGAAGTTAAAACAGCATTAGCTGATTTAGATGCGCTATATGCAGCCTATGCTGAAGAAGATGCTGATTTTGATGCCCTTGCTAAACGCCAAGGACAATTAGAAGATTTTATCCAAAGCCACGATGGTCACCATCTTGAGAACCAATTAGAGCGAGCCGCGGATGCACTGCGATTACCCGCTTGGGATCAACCGATTAAAGTGCTCTCTGGTGGTGAGCGCCGGCGCGTTGCATTATGCCGTTTATTACTTGAAAAACCAGATATGTTATTACTTGATGAGCCAACCAATCACTTGGACGCCGAGTCCGTTGCCTGGCTAGAACGTTTCTTACATGATTATGAAGGTACTGTTGTGGCAATCACCCATGATCGCTATTTTCTTGATAATGTTGCGGGTTGGATTTTAGAACTGGATCGTGGCTATGGTATTCCCTGGGAAGGGAATTATTCTTCATGGCTTGAACAAAAAAATGCACGTCTTAAACAAGAAGCTTCACAAGAGAAAGCACGTCAACGTCAAATCGAAAAAGAGCTTGAATGGGTGCGCTCAAATGCCAAAGGGCGTCAGTCTAAAAGCAAAGCACGTCTATCACGTTTTGAAGAGCTTAATAATCAAGACTTGCAAAAACGTAATGAAACCAACGAGATGTTTATCCCCGTTGGGCAGCGATTAGGTGATAAAGTTATTGATATCAAGCACCTAACTAAGTCCTTCGATGGTCGTATCTTAATTGATGATTTATCACTGAGCATTCCTCAAGGTGCAATTGTTGGTATTATTGGTGCCAATGGTGCAGGTAAATCAACACTGTTTAAAATGATTTTAGGCACAGAACAAGCGGACAGTGGTGAAATTATTATTGGTGAGTCTGTTGATTTAGCCAGTGTAGACCAGTTTCGCGATCATATGGATGACACGCTATCGGTATTCCAAGAAATATCGGGTGGCAGCGATATGATTAAAATTGGTCATATTGAGATACCAAGTCGTGCTTATTTAGGTCGCTTTAACTTTAAGGGCACGGATCAACAAAAAATCGTTGGTAACCTTTCAGGGGGGGAGCGTGGTCGTTTACACTTAGCAAAATTACTTAAATCAGGCGGTAATGTACTGCTACTCGATGAACCCACCAATGATTTAGATATCGAAACACTGCGCGCATTAGAAGATGCACTACTGAGCTTTGCTGGCTGTGTCATGGTAATTTCACATGATCGTTGGTTCTTGGACAGAATCGCAACTCATATCATCGATTACCGCGACGAAGGTCAAGTAAACTTCTATGAGGGTAACTACACAGAATATGAAGCGTGGCTGAAGAAAACCTTAGGTGCAGCAGCCATTGAGCCACATCGCATGAAGTACAAACGTATTTCGTAAAAAGTATGCTTATCATCTTTTTTGCTTCACAAAGGTCACCATTGGTGACCTTTTCTTTTTAAGCAATTACTCAAAAATGAGGGGATATACGCATAATTAACCCAGATGCTTCACTCACTCGCTAACGAGGATACCAACATAAGCCATGAAGCAAACATCATGTTGTTAGAAAATGTTGACTGCCCCCATTATTCCTTCAGTTGTCCGCCTATAAGTTATTCACCTCATACATTGCTGAATTTTTCATCTTGAATGATAACGGCGAGAAGATCCTCCCTTTAAAATTATCCCAGCCCGTGTTGCAACATTTGCAACAACTCACCATTTCAAATTAAAGTGTTTATGTTAACCCGAGCAAGGCAGGATAATCCTTCTAAAAGTGAACATAATGCACCCTGCCAGACTCTCCAGAGAGCGACAATATAAAGTATCTTGACTACTTTAATGGAGATATATCACACCCGTGTAAATGATAATAGATATCATTTGTATTTAATAAAAAGTGCTGTTACTATTTTTCATTTCTATTCATTAACGGGAAACATTATGTTTAAATCTGTTTGCATTGCTTTTCTTTTTAGTTTGCTATGTCAAACGAGTTTTGCGGCCTCCCAAGATAAATTTAAAGTGATCACCACCTTCACTATCATTGCAGACATGGTAAAAAATGTTGCCGGTGATGTCGCCATTGTTGAATCAATCACGAAAGCAAATGCCGAAATTCATAATTATCAAGCGACTCCGGGAGATTTACGTCGTGCTCAAGGCGCTCACCTCATTATTTATAACGGCCTGAACCTAGAACGTTGGTTTGATAAATTTTTCAATAATTTAAGTGACATACCAAAAGTTATCATCACTAAAAATATTAAACCGATGGGAATTAAGCAAGGTCCTTATAATGGCAAACCTAACCCTCACGCATGGATGTCTGCACCTAATGCATTAATTTATGTCGAGAATATTCGCGCAGCTTTAGCTCAATACGATCCCCAGAATAGCGCGATCTACGATCACAATGCGAAACAATATAGCCAAAAAATCTTAGAGGCAGTTGCCCCGTTCAAAGCCTTAATCGACAGTGTCCCTGAAAACAAACGTTGGTTAGTCACCAGTGAAGGTGCTTTTAGTTATCTGGCTCGTGATTATCATTTGAAAGAATTATTTCTTTGGCCAATCAATGCCGATGCTCAGGGAACACCACAGCAGGTACGCCATGTGATTGATAGCGTACGTTTACATAATATTAATGCCATTTTTAGTGAAAGTACCGTTTCTGAAAAACCCGCCTTACAAGTTGCCAGAGAAACCGGTGCTCATTATGGCGGTGTACTTTATGTTGATTCTTTAAGTCAAGAAGATGGCCCTGTGCCTACCTATATAGACCTGTTAACCACCACCTTAAGTCGTATTGCTAACGGGATAAATCAATAATGGAAAATATTATCGTTGATGATATCAGCGTCACTTACCGTAATGGTTTTACTGCGATACACAATGCAAGTTTTACACTGCCAGAAGGGTCAATTACCGCCTTGGTAGGTATAAATGGTAGTGGTAAATCAACCATTTTTAAATCAATTATGGGCATTGTCAATCTCAAAACAGGCTCAGTAACCATCATGGGTTTAAACGTCAAACAAGCGTTAAAGAAAAATATTGTTGCTTATGTACCACAATCTGAAGAGATTGATTGGGATTTTCCCATCTTGGTTGAAGATGTAGTGATGATGGGCCGTTATGGGCATATGAATATGCTGCGCATGAGCACGGAAAAAGATCATCAATTAGTTGAGCAAGCATTACAACGTGTAAATATGCAAGATTATCGTCAACGTCAGATAGGAGAACTCTCTGGTGGGCAAAAAAAACGTATTTTCTTAGCCCGGGCACTCGCTCAGGAAAGTAAAGTTATTTTACTCGATGAACCCTTTACTGGGGTTGATGTCAAAACCGAAGATAAAATCATGGTCCTACTAAGAGCTTTGCGTGAAGAAGGAAAAATTATCTTAGTTTCCACACACAATCTCGGCAGTATTCCAGAATTTTGCGATCGCACGGTATTTATTAACCGCACGGTGTTAGACCAAGGACCTACAAGTATCGTGTTCACGCCCAGCAATATTGAGAAAGCCTTTGGCGGTGCTTTACGTCAGTTTGTTTTAGCAGGTGATATGTTGCATACAGATGACGACAAACGCCAAGTAACCGTGATCAGCGACGATGAACGCCCCGTCGTTTTATATGGTGATCAACACACTAACGACGTTGTTAAGCAATCCACCTAGGAGGTAATATGTGGCAATATCTACTACAACCTTTTAACTACCAATATATGATCAATGCTATCTTTGTCAGCGCCTTGGTCGGCGGTGTTTGCGCTTTTTTATCCGTCTATTTAATGCTCAAAGGTTGGTCGTTAATCGGTGATGCACTTTCCCATGCTATTGTACCCGGTGTTGCAGGGGCTTATATGTTAGGCTTGCCTTTTGCTGTTGGGGCATTTTTTTCCGGCGGTTTAGCGGCAACTATCATGTTGTTTTTACACCAACACTCAACACTTAAAGAAGATGCCATTATCGGACTCATCTTCACATCATTCTTCGGTTTAGGCTTATTTATGGTCTCCCTTAGCCCAACATCGGTGAATATTCAAACCATCATGTTAGGTAACATTCTTGCCATTACCCCCTATGATACCTTACAACTCCTTATCATTAGTGGTGTGACTTTAGTGGTTTTAAGCGCTAAATGGAAAGACTTAATGGTACTCTTTTTTGATGAGCAACATGCAAGAAGTATTGGCATTAATACCACCCTGTTAAAAATTGTATTTTTCACTTTATTAAGTGCCTCTACTGTGGCTGCTTTACAAACCGTTGGTGCATTTTTAGTTATTGCCATGGTGGTTATTCCGGGCGCCACGGCTTATTTATTAAGTGATCGATTCAGCCGTGTTATTTTAATCAGTATTAGCATCGGCACATTGACCTCACTGGTGGGCGCTTATGGCAGTTATTTTATAGATGGCGCAACCGGTGCTGTCATTGTTTTATTACAAATGTTTCTCTTTTTAATGAGTTTCTTTTTTGCGCCTAAATACGGTTTGTTACGAAACAAACTTAAACAACAACCAGTAAATAGGAATAAAAAGGAGGCATGTCATGTCAGCGCTATTTGAAATGCTTATCTCTCCTTTTACCTTTAGTTTCATGCAACAAGCCTTTGTGATGGTATTACTGTTAGCCATACCAACCTCTCTGCTTTCCTGCTTTTTAGTCTTAAAGGGCTGGTCATTAATGGGGGATGCGATTTCCCACTCAGTGCTACCCGGTATAGTGATCGCCTATGTATTAGCAATCCCTTTTGCCATCGGGGCGTTTGTTGCGGGCATCAGCTGTGCGCTTTTGACTGGTTTTATCAAAGAGCATAGTCGCCTCAAAGAAGATACCGTGATGGGGATTGTATTTTCTTCAATGTTCGCATTAGGATTACTATTAATGACCAAAATAGAAACCGATGTGCACCTTGATCATATTCTATTTGGCGATTTATTAGGTAGTAGCTGGCCGGGTATTGCTGAAGTCGCAGTGATCAGTTTCTTGGTCTGTAGTTTTTTATTCATTAAAGGCCGCGATTTATTATTATTTATCTTTGATAAACAGCATGCGCAAGCGATAGGATTATCAGTGCGTTTTTTACATTATGCTTTACTCTCAATTCTCTCGATAACAATTGTTTTTGCGTTAAAAGCGGTGGGCATGATTTTAGTCATTTCCATGTTAATTGCACCTGGAGCCATTGCATTTTTAGTCACAGCAGACTTTTACCGTATGTTAGCACTCAGCCTTGTTATTTCCTGTAGTTGCTCGTTTTTCGGTATTTATTTGAGCTTCTATATTGATAGTGCACCCGCACCAACCATCATTATATTACTGAGTCTTTTATTTATTATTATATTTAGCAACAACAGTTTAAAAATAAAACGTTTGACCCAATCTGAGCATAAAAACCCCATCAAAATATAATATGCGATCTTTTTTTCAGCTCTTGAATGTATTTATTAAATTGAATCAAATAAAAAGCCCTTGGTATATCAGTACCAAGGGCTTTTTATGAAAAATTAACAGTACAGTTTAATATTACTGAATCAAATTAAGCTTGTAGAAACTAACTTTAGTATAATCACCCTCATCAA
>JBAHZV010000096.1:0-12916 GCA_037132845.1 Psychromonas sp. | reverse complement strand
TGGGCCATAAAAATGACCAGGCGATCAACGTGATCGTCTGGAGGTATATTGAGAGTGTTTTGTCGATGTTTTTATTTTTTGAAAAATAGCGTTAAAACCATGTCAAGAGGTATTTTGGATAATTACGCTGAATGGTTACGTTATTTATTTGTTTTTTGTGGCTGTTTTTAAGGTAAGGTTTAATGATTGATATAGATCAGTTTTTTAATGACAAATTTTGTCTTCTGACTATCTTCTGGTAGCTTTAATAGTAACGGGGGAAAGAATGCTTTTAGATAACATTGAGATTGTTGGCTTTAGGGGAATAAATCGTTTATCACTTAAAGTGGGAGAGTTAAGTGCGTTTATAGGGGAAAATAGCTGGGGTAAATCAAGCTTTTTTGATGCATTATCACTTTTTTTATCGGGTACAGGTAAAAACTATAAATTATGCAAAGAAGACTTCCACCAACCCCCAAACCCTGAAATTAGCAGTAATAAATTGATTCATATTGTTTTTATCTTCAAAGAGCAGTGGCAAGGAGAAGCCAAGTTAGCGCAGTATAAAGCCATTAAAAAAGTTTGGGTGAATAAAAATCAAACATTACGCTATATCTATTATCAAGTAGATGGGGAGCTAACAACCTCGGGCAACATTAAAACAAGTCGTTATTTTTTAGATGCGCAAGGTACAGAAAAGCCATTTTTGAAGGAGGAATTAGCGAATTTAGTCAGTGAATTTATCTCTTTTGTGCCCGTATTACGCATGGGTGGCGACGTTTCTTTGATAGTAGAAGGTGCTAAGGAGACAGAAGTACAGAGTACCAGAGAAAAATTTGAAAGACGTATCAAACGTATTTTTAGACGTTTGAATGCATCATCACAACAACTTTCTGAACATCAGATGAAGCAAGGTTATGAAGCATTAACCTACCTTTTTGATCACTATCTATTTAAACGTTATGCCATTTTTGATTATCACCGTATTGATTTTGACCACGATATCCATACTCAGAAACCTTTTTCATTTAAAGTTTTAACACATTTCCATGATCTGCTAAAACAGGGAAATAAACGCGACAGGGCAATGTTGTTGCTTATTTTAGGAGAGTTCCTCTCCGTACGTGGAGAGCAGTTGTTACGTCGAGGGGCAACACCTATCCTTTTACTTGAACAACCTGAAAATAATCTTCACCCCGTCAACTTAGCGATCACTTGGCGTTTTTTCTCACTGTTGCCGATGCAAAAGCTAGTGACCACTAATTCCAGTCATTTACTTTCTTTTTTCCCCTTAAGTTGCATTCAGCGCTTGGTACGGCAGCAAGATCTTCTTAAAAGTTACTGTTTACATCGTGATAATTATTCAAATAATGATCTACGACGAATTGCTTTTCATGTGCGTATGATCCGCCCACAAAGTTTATTTGCTCGCTCATGGTTATTAGTTGAGGGTGAGACCGAAACGTGGTTATTAACTGAATTAGCTCGATTTTGTGGTTATCATCTAGTGATTGAAGGTGTGCAAGTCATTGAATTTGCTCAGTGTGGCTTGTCTCCACTGATTAAATTAGCACAAGACCTTAATATAGAGTGGCATGTATTAACCGACGGTGATGTTGCTGGGCAAAAGTATGCTAGCCGTGTGGCGGATATGTTAGGTGAGCAAGACTCATTGATAAATCGTTTAACGGTTTTACCTGCACTCGATATAGAGCATCTCTTTTTTGATAATGGTTTCGCAAATATCTATTTGCAAGCAGCGAATTACACAGAACAAGATCTTAGTCGCTTATCCGTTAATAAGGTCATTGATAAAGCCGTGCATAAACATTCCAAACCGGGGTTAGGATTAGCGATTGCAAGCGCCATTGAAGAGCGTGGACCCGAATCTATTCCACTACTCTTAAAACGCTTGTTTACCCGTATAGTTGGTCTTGCTAGAACGCAATCAGGTTAGACTATTAAAGAAAATAATGAGGTGCTGACGATACTTATCGGCATCATTATTTAATAGTATAAACAAGGGTATACTCTTCACCCGTTAAAATAAGTTTTTTATCATTGATTTGCACTTCTGACCAGTTAACTAATGTACTCGCGACTTGTCGCTCCAGTAAACTAATTTCAGGCAGACACAATTTTCGTGTATTAACCATTTGTTCTATACGCAGTTTATTTGCTTGTAGCTCTACTTTGCCAACGAAATTATTGCAGGCTAGGTTACCCGAGGCGGCCCCTTGTTGGTCAACTTGGAGGCTACTGTTAATGGTAATGGGATTATCATCAACCGTCAGTAACGTCCATTGTTGTGATAATACTTGCAGTTGCAAAGGTTGTTTTGCTATTTCTGCCGTTGGCTCACTAGCGCAAGAAAATAATAGGGTACTCAGTGATACGATGACGACTTGTGCTAATTTCATTTAATTTTCCTTATGGTTTATCGGTGATACGTTTTTTGCGACTGCGTTTTACACTTTGCACACTTTTTAACTTTTTAACTTTTCTTATGACGCGTGATAAGTGGATACGGTTAATAACAGTCAGCGTTAAGCTAATAGAGTATACATGATCAGGAAGTTCTGTTGTTTGTAGATCTTCCACATTGGCATTGCCTTTAGCGATAATATTAAATAGCTCTGCGAGACCGGCTTTATGGTTGATCATTATAATACTAAGATCCGTTGAGTATTCATACTGATTCATAAAATCCATGTCCCATTCAACGGAGATATATTTATCAAGCTCATTTTCAAAGCCGCTAACATTTTGGCAGTCGGTGGAGTGTACAACTAATCCTTTACCTGAACTGGTGTGTGCAACAATTTGATCACCCGGTAAAGGTTTGCAGCAGTTCGCGTAAGAAAGCATCATATCTTCAGCGCCTTTGATGGCACTTTGACGATTTTGTTGTTTCAATTTTGATTCCGTTAATTCATCCGCTTTTCCGCGTAAACGACGGGCAATAATGATGCTTAAAAGTTTGCCACTGCCAATTTCATGCAACAAACCATTAAAATCATTGAGATGATAATCTGCCAGTACTTTATCGATATTTTGTTGTGAAATATCGGTTAAATTGGTCTGGTTAAGTGCCAGTTTCAATAGGCGCCGACCTTCTGGAATGGATTGCTCTTTGCTTAATTGTTTGAGGTATTGACGGATGCTCTGACGCGCTTTATGGGTGGCCACAAAATTTAGCCAATCAGCGCAAGGTTTGTCTTCTTTAGCGGTGATGATTTCAATTGTTTGCCCACTTTCTAACTTCTCACTGAGCAATGCAAATTCCCTGTCTATCTTCACTCCTGTACAGCGATGACCGATGGTTGTGTGCAGTGCATAGGCGAAATCAACAGCGGTTGCATGCGCGGGTAATACGATAATTTTACCTTGGGGGGTTAATACATGGATCTCATTATTACCTAACTCTTGTTTGATATTTTCTAACATGGTTAATGGATTTGTGGTGTTGTCTTCCTGTTCGGTTAATCCTTGGAACCAGTTTCGCGTTTGTAGCTGTGCGGTGATGTTAGAATTACCTGTTCCCTCTTTAAAGCTCCAGTGAGCCGCAATTCCTTGCCTTGCGACTGCATTCATATCTTCAGTACGGATCTGGATTTCAATATTAATCCCGTGATGGGTGATCAGTGTGGTATGCAGGGATTGGTAACTATTTGCTTTTGGGATAGCAATGTAGTCTTTAAAGTACTTGAGCTTAGGTTTGTATAGGTGATGCATTTGCCCCAAGACACGATAACAGGTATCAAGATCTTGTACGATAATACGAAAGGCGTAAACGTCCATTACATCATGAAATTGGCAACCTTTTTTACGCATTTTTTGATATAGGCTATAGAGGTGTTTTTCACGCCCGACTACTTTGGCATCGATTCCTATTACGTCTAATTTAGATGATATTTCATCACAAATACTGAGGATAAAGTTCTTGCGATTACCACGTGCTTTACTGATCGCTGCTTTCAATACATGATAACGTGCTGAATTTTGTGCTTTAAATGCGAGTAATTCAAGTTCATTTTTTAGATGGTGTAAACCAAGTCTATCTGCAATTGGGGTAAATATTTCAAAGGTTTCTTTTGCGATACGGCGACGTTTATCAAGTCGTAGTGAGCCAAGCGTACGCATATTATGCACTCTATCGGCAAGTTTAATGAGCATGACTCGGAAGTCTTTGGACATCGCAATCAGCATTTTACGAATATTTTGGGCTTGTGCTTGTTCTCTATTTTCAAAATTTATTTTATCAAGCTTTGTTACCCCTTCAACAAGATCTGCAACACTATTATTGAAGGTTTCTGAAAGTTGTTGATGAGTTGTTTCGGTATCTTCAAGCACATCATGTAATAAAGCGGCAGCGATCGCTTCGTGATCCAAATGCATAGAGGCTAAAATTTCAGCCACAGCAACTGGATGAGTAATATAAGGCTCACCGCTGGCACGTTTTATACCATCGTGTGCGACATAAGCGTATTCATAAGCACGCTCTATAAAGTCGCACTGCTCTGGGCTTAAGTATGATTGAATTGAATCATTGAGCGCTTGGAAAATTGACATTAGTTACCTTGAAATTAGTGTTTTTTAACTACTCGAGTACTTTTAATAAGTGCCTAGTGCTGATCAAAACCACTTTTCTGTGTTTCTTAACTTATTTGGAATAGCGATAGCCTACTTAACACAACACCTAACATTATAAACGCGTGTTGTGTTATTGCTGTTAATATATTAAAACGACTGCAATGACTTGCAAAGCAGAAACTGTATTTATTTTTCCCATTTTTTTAATTGTTTGATTTCATCCACCCAAATATCAGAGTTAGTCGTTTCAAGCACCATCGGGATATGATTAAATCTTGCATCTTGCATAATGTATTGGAAGCAGTCCAACCCTATTTTACCGACACCAAGTGAGGCATGGCGATCTACTCGACTCGCCAGTGCAACTTTACTATCATTTATATGCATTGCTTTTAAATATTTAAAACCAACAATATCTGAAAATAATTGAAAAGTATGTTCGCACGCTGCTATGGAACTTAAATCATAACCCGCGGCAAATGTATGACACGTATCAAGACAGATTCCAACGCGACTTTTATCGTCAACATGTTCAATAATCGTTGCTAAATGCTCGAAACGATAACCTAAATTAGTTCCCTGACCAGCAGTATTTTCAATGATTGCTTTTACGCTTTCGCTATTTTGTAGTGACCAGTTGATTGACTCGGCAATACGTAAGAGACAATCGTGCTCACTGATTTTATTAAGGTGGCTACCGGGATGAAAATTTAAGAGGTTTAACCCTAATTGCTGGCAACGTATTATTTCATCTAAAAAAGCATCGCGAGATTTTTGCAAGGATTGAGCATCAGGGTGGCCTAAATTTATCAGGTAAGAGTCATGAGGCAGTATCTGCTCTGCTGTGAAATTGTAGTACACACACGCATCTTTAAACTTTTTAATGGTCTCGGCATCGAGTGGCTTTGCCGCCCAGCGACGCTGGTTTTTAGTAAAAAGAGCAAAAGCAGTTGCGCCTAATAAGTGGGCATTTTTAGGTGCATTAAATACTCCTCCTGAAGCACTAACATGCGCACCAATATATTTCATAGTCTGCTCCTTGTCATCATAAAATGCTCTCTGCCGTCTTTATCACACAATGATAAGTGCTTGGGTTAAGCCGTGAGGCAAATATCTTCGTTGTTAGAAAATTTTGCTTGAACCCGTTATACCTTCAGTTTTCCGCCTAGAAGTTATTCACCTCACGACTTGCTGAATTTTGCATCTTGAATGATAACGGGTATAGATGTATAAAGTATCACAAACTTGCTATTGAATAATTAAATTAAGCAATTATTCAATAGGTAAAATTCAGCGTTTATGAAGGCGATAGGCTCTGAACAGAAAGCTGAAAGTCTAACGGGCTTAATCTACATTTTCTAACTTTTCTAATAAATGGTAAAATATTTGCATGTCATTGCTGTTGAGAGAAGATTAACGGGTATAAATAAGGATGGAAAATGGCTTGTACAGATTGTAGTAGTAATATTTGGACGCAAAAACTGGGACGTTGTAAACGTTGCATGTGGATTAATTTTATATTGTTATTATTCAGTGCAATGGGATCTTATTTTATGCTCCAAGAGCAACCTCGGTCAGTACAGACAATTGCGTTATTATTTACCCTTTTCTTAAGTGGGTTATTAATGCTTTTACACTGTGTTGCATTTCTTTATTATCGCTTTTCTAAGGCAGATAAACACAGCCTAAAATAGCATCTCTGCTTGCACCTGTTACCGCTTGTAGTGCAATGGGTTTTTCTAATAAGCGTTGCTCGGCTAACCATGCAAATGCGATGGCTTCCACAAACATGGGATCCACATGTAAAGCGTTCGTATCTTGTACTGTGTGGTTTTTTAATAACTGTTGTAAACGTATCATTAATAATGAATTCAATGCGCCACCGCCACAAACAAATACATCTGCTTTATCACTGTGTATTTGAATTTGGTCACTAATGGTGTGTGCTGTAAACTCTAATAGAGTACGCTGAATATCTATATCACTGGCTTTAATTTTCACTAAATGTTGCGCTAACCACGCGAGGTTAAATTTTTCTCTGCCAGTACTTTTAGGGGCACTCAGCGGAAAATAGTCATCGCTGAGTAAATCTTCTAACAAGGGCTGTAGCACTTTTCCCTGTTGTGCAAAGTGGCCATCTTTGTCAAAAGGTAGTCCTAAGCACTTTTCTATCCATGCATCCATTAACATGTTACCAGGACCGGTATCGTAACCTAACACACTATTATCTGCTCCTAATATACTAATGTTAGCAATACCACCAATGTTTAATATAATGCGTTGTTGCCCTTTTTTGGAAAATAAAGCCTGATGAAAAGCGGGCACTAATGGCGCACCTTGTCCACCATAAGCCATATCCATACGCCTAAAATCACTGATACAAGGAATTGCAGTTTTAGCGGCAATAATATTGCTATCGCCAATTTGTTGGGTAAAGGGAAGGGAGGTTAATGGACTGTGAAAAATAGTTTGTCCGTGACTGCCAATGGCGGTGATTTGTGAGGCTTTTATATTGGTTTTTTTTAGTAATTGATTAACTACATTCGCACAGGTCAGCGCAAAGAGGTGATCAACTTCTCCAAGTGTTTGCAAATCTACTTTTTTATTGTTACAGATGTTAAGTAGTTGCTGGCGAAGCTGCTCAGGCATTGCCGGTGCAATCCCTGATATTTGTTGTAAACCTTGCTCATTACGTTGGGCAATCACCACATCAATGGCATCAAGACTGGTGCCCGACATAATACCGATATAATAATTACCAAGCATTTATATGACCCGCGAAAATTGTTGTTGGCGTGCTTTATCACGCAAATAAGTATCAAAACACATGCAGATATTGCGGATCAATAAACGTCCTTTAGGTTGTACTGTGATGGTCTTTTTATCGAATATCACCAGTTGATCATCAATGAAACATTGCAGTAATTTAATATCATCAGCAAAGTAATCATTAAAATTAAGATCAAAGGTGCTTTCAATCTTTTTAACCTCTAATTTAAAATTACAGATCAGCTGTTTAATCACTTCTCGACGAATAAGATCGTCACTATTAAGTTCTACACCGCGCCACTGTGCGTGCCCGAGCGCTTCGATTTGATTATAATAGGTCGATAATTTTTTGTGGTTTTGGGAATAACTATGGCCTATTTGACTGATTGCTGAAACCCCCATGCCTAACAGATCGGCGTCTTCCTGAGTGGTATAACCTTGGAAATTACGATGTAAGATACCTTGTTGTTGAGCAATGGCGAGTTCATCATCGGGTTTAGCAAAATGATCCATGCCGATAAATTGGTATCCTGACTGAGTTAAAAACTCGATGGTATATTGCAATATCGCTAACTTTTCAGCTGGTTTGGGCATATCTTGCTCATTAATTTTACGTTGAGCTGCAAAAAGTGTTGGCATATGTGCGTAGTTAAAAATAGAAAGTCGTGCCGGATCAAGCTCCAATACTTTATTCAAGGTATGGGCAAAACTGGCTTTAGTTTGCAGTGGTAAACCGTAAATCATATCTAAATTGGTTGATCGAAATCCTTGCTCTTGAGCGCGTATCAGTAACTTTTCGATAAAGGCTTCATCTTGCTCGCGGTTAACCGCTTTTTGCACGGCTTTGTTAAAATCTTGAATGCCTAAACTTAAGCGATTAAAGCCCTCTTGAGCGAGATGGTCGATGGTGCTCAATTCTATTTCGCGTGGATCAACTTCAATACTGAGTTCTGCATCTGCTTGAAAGGTAAATTGCTCGCGTAACATTTTCATTAAACGCGTGATCTGTTTAGGCAGTAAAAACGTTGGGGTACCACCACCCCAATGGAGTTGAGATACTTGACGGTTTTTAAAATAGGGCGCTTGCGTTTTTATTTCTTTTTCAAGGTAATCAAGGTATTTATCTGCTTTTTCTTGATGACGAGTGATGGTTTTATTACAACCACAAAAATAGCAAAGTTTATGACAAAAGGGGATGTGGATATAAAGCGAGAGAGGACGCTCAGGGTAAACTTTTGTTGACTCAAGCAGTGCCGTATAATTAAAGTGTTCAGTAAACTCTAGTGCAGTTGGATAAGAGGTGTAACGAGGACCACTATAGTTATATTTTTCTATGAGAGCTTGATCCCAAACGAGCTTTTGCATTTTCTTGTCTCTTTTTATAGCGAAAAATTCTCTAAAGATAGCGCTTCTTTAATGATCGCCTCCTCAAATTTATTCTCAAATATTTGACGCTGCTTATCTTGCAACTTCAGTGTTTTTTTGTCCATGTTTTTACGTTCATCATGGGTTGCAAAATCTTTTATTTGGTCAAATAAAGCGGAGATTGCAGGGTAGTCTTTATCGATATTTATCTTCGGCGTAATCAGTAGTGTTTCCAGTAAGACACTTAAACGGATAGATGCTTCTGAAACATTACACTGCTTTTGAGCAGTGGCGCGAGCAATACAACGAATGCTTTCACAAATGTTGTCATTACGGCTGTTTTTTTTCAAAAGAGTCTGTTGTTGCTGTTCTTGTCTTGCCTTTGCTAATTGCATTTTTTGCGTACGAATTCGTTTGATTAACACACCGGTATAAAGCGCCAGTCCGCTAATAACGATGCAGGCAATGATTGCCAAAAACAGTTGAAAATTCATTATTATCTCTTTTTACTTGAATTCATCTAATGCAGAGCTTGCTGATTCAAATTGTTGAATGAGATCTTCTTCACCATCATCATCTAACCAGCCAAGTTGTTCCATTAGTTGTTGATGACGGGCCATCTGTTTATCAACCCATGAACGATCAATTTGTGAAACGTCATCTTCATTATTGTCTAATTGTTCCAGCAAATCATTTAAGCGTTGATCGTTCTCAATCAGAAGCAGTTCTTTTTCAGGCGATATTTTTTGTTCAACGCTACGCTTGATCACTTTAACTGTAGGTTGCAGTATCTTTTTAGGTTGCTCAACTATAGGCTCTTCTGTACCCGTTAACGAAATTGCTTTTTTACTGCCGGTGCGTTTATCATTAATCGCTTGTTTAGCATTTTTTTTCTGTGTTTGTTTAGACTCAATGCCGTTTCGAGCGCCTGCTTTATTGCCTTTTAACTTAGCTTTACGCTTACGTTCGCGTGATTCCTGTGCGTTTGCTGATGTTTCTTTGCGTTGGCCTGTGAGGCCTGGCTCTGAGTTTCCTGCAGTACGATTTTTTTTAGTACGAGACATGTTTATACCTTAAAATTATTTGTGATCTGATCATCGCTACTTCTCGGCTTGCCCTACCTATTGCTCATCTTATTTTTATATCAATCACGGCAATTAAGCGTGGTGATATTTGATAAGGACTAACTATGTAAGAATTAAAGCCTTTATCTTCATTTATGAGGCTTTACCTTGGTATCCGAGTGAGCGACTGAGTAAAGCAATCTTGATTGGTCATGGGATGGCTCCGATCCATTCCCGAGAGAATAGCAGATTTATTTTTTTCATGCATGAAAAGGCGTTTCACTTTTAAAGTAAAACGCCTTTTTATTGTGTATTTACTTAGTGTAATGCTGAAATATATTGAGACAGAAGGTCAATGTCTGCATCGGTTAATTTTGCGGCTACATCTACCATCATGCCATTTGGATCATTATTACGTACTTTACTACGAAATTTCTCCAGCTGAGCTTTAATATAAGCGGGATGTTGATTTGAAATTTTAGGGAATTTCGCAAGTGCTAAACCATTGCCACGGGGACCATGACAAGCAGTACAAGCTGGAATGCCTCGCTGTAGATCTCCACCCATGTATAGGTTTCTACCCGCTGCTGCGATTTCTGGTGAAACCGTTTCTGGTGTTGCCACTTGAGAAGAATAATAAGCAGCCAAATCTTCCATGTCTTGTTGGGAAAGACCGACTGCCATACTGGACATCAATGGATCGCTACGTTCACCATTTTTAAATTGCTTTAACTGTTTCTCGATATAACTTTTATGTTGACCAGCTATTTTTGGATAAATATTTAATTGAGCATTACCATCTGCCGAATGACATACCACACAGGTTGCTGATTTTGCTTTACCTGCTTCAATATCTCCCTGTGCAATTGCGATGCTAGAAAAGCCCCAAAGAGCAATTAACATTATTAATAATTTATTCATAACTATCCATTTATTAAAGTATGGTCAAGCGTGTTATGATGCACGCGTCAAATAATATCCATAGTTTACACAAGTTTAATAAAAGTAACAATTTTGCTACAAAGCTAAAGCGAGGCATATCTTGGATTTTCCAAAAATACATTTTCAAAAAGCGCATTTTTTAATTAGTGCACCGGATATTCGTCATTTAGATAAACATCTGCCCGTAGAATCAGGTATTGAAGTTGCTTTTGCAGGACGTTCAAATGCGGGTAAATCAAGTGCATTAAACCGTTTAACGCGTCAAAAAAGTTTAGCTCGTACCAGTAAAACGCCTGGTCGCACGCAACTTATCAATGTATTTGAAGTTGAAGAAGGCAAACGATTAATTGATTTACCCGGTTATGGCTTTGCTAAAGTGCCATTAGAGATGAAATTAAAGTGGCAGAAATCATTGGGTGAATACTTACAAAATCGCGAGTCTCTGAAAGGTCTAGTGGTATTAATGGATATACGTCATCCTTTTAAAGAACTCGATCAACAGCTTATTTATTGGGCAATTGATGCCGATATTCCTGTCTTAGCGTTATTAACAAAAGCGGATAAATTAAAGTCAGGTGCACGTAAAGCGACCTTATTAAAAATGCGTGATGAAGCTAAAAACTTTGAAGGTGATGTACAAGTTGAGCTGTTTTCATCATTAAAAGGCATTGGCGTTGATGTGCTGGAAAGAAAAATAGCACATTGGTACGCACTTGAGGATGAAATACAACGCTCTGCACAACTTGAAACAGAAGATAATGAAGCTTAATTCGAGACAAGTTTCATGGCTATAACACTTCCAATACTGCTCGTTTTTCGCTTAGTTGCGTTAAACTAGCTCACTATACTTCTCTTGCTAAACAAAAAATTACGGGCCGTTTATTATAGATGTTATTTCTATTAATTTTAAGGAACGAGAGTGTATTAACTGCGCCATTGCTTGATGCCTTCTTTTGCTCGCCATTAAGTAAGCGCTTTAGCACCTTTTCCCCCGTGCAACTTTAGACATTTCCATTTTAATCATCTCTGTTTTACGCGTCTTTTGTCTTTTTATAGGGCAGTGTTATCTTAAAATGAGTCCCCGGTTCATCAGGCAAATATTGAATGTCCCCTTTCAGTAATTGTTTAACAATATTATAAATAATATGAGTGCCTAAACCACTGCCACCTGAACCACGCTTGGAGGTGACAAAGGGATCAAAGATATGCTTTGCAATATCACTCTCTATGCCTTTCCCGGTGTCTCGATAATCTATTTGTAATATATTATCTTGTAATTGAAGGCTAAGATAAATCTCACGTTTACCCTCCCAACCATCAAAACCATGAAGAATGGAGTTAATAATCAGATTTGAATATATTTGTCCAAAGCTTCCTGGGAAACTGTATATTGATAATGTTTCAGGGCAGTCAATGAAGATGTTACAGTGTGCTAATTTAAGCTTATGTTTTAAAGAAGTGATCACTTGATTTATATTTTCAGATAATGAGAATGAGTAACAAGCTTCACTTGATTGGTCCACTGCAACCTGCTTAAAACTACTAATGAGATCCGCCGCTCGCTTTAAGTTATTATTTAATAATCGCCCCGATTCACTCATGCGCTCAATTAACCCTTCAACATAACTTCTGGAGAGTGTATTGCCCGCTAATTTTTCACTTAAGTGATCGATTTCTTCCAATAAGAAAGAAGCGGCGGTAACGCTAATACCAATGGGTGTATTTATTTCATGTGCCACTCCAGCGACCAAGCCACCGAGAGATGCCATTTTTTCAGATTCAATTAACGTTTGTTGGGTACGTTTTAATTGTTCAAGTGTTTTTGTTGTTTTCTGATTACTTGCAGTCAGTGCAATCGTGCGCATATTTACATTTTCTTCAAGTTGATCATTAAGTTGCGTGACCTCTAATTCAACTTGTTTTTGTGCGGTAATATCATGACCAAAACCAATGAGGTGTTTTATTCTCATGCCGTCATAAAATGCAGAGAAGGTCCATAACAAGGTATAGGTTTCTCCCATTTGATCACGCATGTCAATTTCAAGGCTGTGAATAGGATCATTTTGAGTCAACTTAGTTAATAGTTCATCACGGCGAACTTCTAATACAAAATAGTCTAACCAATTTTTATTAGTCAGCTCTTCTTGACTATAACCCGTTAAAATAACAGCGGCGGGATTAATTGTTGAAATCCTAAAATCTTT
>JBAHZV010000035.1:0-9446 GCA_037132845.1 Psychromonas sp. | reverse complement strand
AAATTTAAGTTTATATCAACTAACCGCAACTTATTTGAAGAAGAGATGAATGGATGAAAAATAAATTAGAGCAATTACGTGACATCACAACGGTTGTTGCAGATAGTGGCGATATTGAAGCGATTAAACGTTACCAACCTCAGGATGCGACTACCAACCCATCATTGATTTTAAAAGCATCAAAAATAAGTGCTTATGCGCCACTCATTATAAATGCGATTCAATACGCAAAATCACAGAGTCATAATCAAGCACAACAAATTGCCGATAGTTGCGATATGTTAGCGGTCAATATTGGTAAAGAAATTTTAAATATTATCCCCGGGCGCGTATCAACTGAAGTTGACGCCAAACTCTCCTATGATACTCAAGCAAGTTTAGAGAAAGCACGTAAATTAATTCGCTTATATAACCAAGCAGGTATTCAAAATGAGCGCATCCTTATTAAATTAGCGGCGACTTGGGAAGGTATTCGAGCCGCTGAGATTTTAGAAAAAGAAGGTATTAACTGTAACTTAACATTGCTTTTCTCCTTTGCACAAGCACAAGCCAGTGCCGAAGCAGGTGCTTACCTCATTTCCCCTTTTGTTGGACGTATTATGGACTGGTACAAAAACAAAGAGGGTCACGATTTTACACCTGAAAATGATCCTGGTGTGAGCTCGGTAACGGCAATTTATAACTACTACAAGACCCATGGCTACGCAACAGTAATAATGGGCGCAAGTTTTAGAAACACCGGTGAGATATTACAACTCGCAGGTTGTGATCGCCTGACCATTAGCCCTGAGCTTTTACAAGCGCTCAGTGACGAAGAAGGACAGGTTATTACGCATTTAAAAAATACCGTCACTCTCATTGAAAAACCACAACCTTTAACACAGGCGCAATTTTTATGGGCACATCATCAAGATGCGATGGCAGTAGAAAAGCTAGCAGAAGGCATCCGTAACTTTGCGATTGACCAGAACACTTTAGAAGAGATGATTAAAAGTCATCTTTAACACAGCGCCAAACCACACTACTAATATAACGGAGAGTTAATATGCAAATTCTAATGGGTCTAGTGGGAATAATATCCCTCATACTGATAGCGGTTGTTTTTTCTAATAATCGTAAAGCGATCAACTTAAGGACCGTTGGCGGTGCTTTTGCCATTCAAACAGCGATTGCAGCATTTGTTATATTGACACCTTTTGGTGCAAATATTCTGGGCTCTATCTCATCCGGTGTACAGGTTGTCATTGATAGCGCCAACCAAGGTATTAGCTTCCTCTTTGGGGGCTTGGTATCGGGCAAAATGTTTGAGGTCTTTGGCGGTGGCGGTTTTGTCTTCGCCTTTAAAGTATTACCCGTTATCATTTTCTTTGCGTCGCTTATGGGGGTCCTTTACCACCTGGGCATTATGCAATTTATCATTAAAATATTTGGTGGTGCCTTAGAAAAAATACTCGGTACCAGCCGAACAGAGTCTATGTCTGCGGCCGCCAATGTATTTGTCGGGCAAACCGAAGCACCTTTAGTGGTAAAACCCTACATTAAAAACATGACCCAATCTGAGTTATTTGCCATTATGTGTGGTGGCCTAGCATCGGTAGCGGGCTCTGTGCTTGTGGGTTACGCATCACTTGGCGTAAGTTTAGAATACCTTATTGCAGCATCCTTTATGGCAGCACCTGGTGGCCTCTTAATGGCAAAACTATTACACCCTGAAACAGAAAAAATAAACAATGATCTGCTCGATGAAGACGATGACGAATTAAACTCTAAACCTGTTAATGTCATTGATGCGGCTGCAAGTGGCGCATCTTCTGGTTTGCAATTAGCACTGAACGTGGGCGCGATGTTAATCGCTTTCATTGCCTTAATTGCACTTATTAATAGCATGTTGGGCGCATTTGGTGGACTAATTGGTTTAGAAGCTTTATCACTACAACAAATTCTCGGTTACCTGTTCGCACCTATCGCATTCTTAATCGGCATTCCATGGTCAGAAGCAACACAAGTTGGTAGCCTCTTAGGTCAAAAACTAGTCGTCAATGAATTTGTTGCTTACATTGAATTTGTTGGCATAAAAGAATCACTAAGTGAACATTCACAAGTGATTGTTACCGTTGCACTTTGTGGTTTTGCAAACTTATCTTCAATGGCGATTTTATTAGGTGGATTAGGAGTGCTTGCGCCTTCACGCCGTCCAGATATCGCACGCTTAGGGCTTAAAGCCGTACTTGCTGGCACACTTTCTAACTTCATGAGTGCAACCTTAGTGGGTATCTTTTTCGCGATGAGTGTCGCTTAATGATGAATAAACGCCACCACCTTAGTCGTGGCGCTTCCATTATTAACTCAAGTAAAAGAAAAATAGGAATAAAATAATGAACACACTACAAAATGTATCAAAACAAGCAATCTCACTAATGGATTTAACGACATTAAATGATGATGATACGGATGTGAAAGTCGTTCAATTATGCAAGGATGCAAAAAGCCCAGCAGGAAATACCGCGGCCGTTTGTATCTACCCACGCTTTATTCCCATTGCTCGCAAAACATTAGCACAGCAAAATAGCGCGACCATTAAAATCGCCACGGTGGCGAACTTTCCACATGGTAATGATGATCTTGCTAGCGCTTTTGCTGATACCCGTGCAGCCGTTGCTTATGGCGCTGATGAAGTGGATGTGGTTTTCCCGTACCGTGCTCTTATTGCAGGAAATAGTCACGTGGGAGAACAAATGATTGCAGGTTGTCGCGCAATTTGTGGCGCGCAGGTTAGCTTAAAGGTGATCATCGAAAGTGGAGAGCTAAAAACAGCAGCACTGATCAAACAAGCCAGCGATATCTGTATCGCAGCGGGCGCTGATTTTATTAAAACATCAACGGGAAAAGTCGCTGTAAATGCAACACTGGAAGCAACACAAGTGATGTTACAGTCCATTAAAGACTCAGGTAAAAATGTTGGTTTTAAAGCTGCTGGAGGCGTAAAAGATGCCTCAACAGCAGCTCAATACCTACAGTTAGCAGCTGACATGATGGGTGATGATTGGGTAAACACAGAACACTTCCGTTTTGGTGCTTCAAGTCTTTTGGTTAGCTTGTTAACAACACTAAGCTTAACGGATAAAGTGGTAGAAAAAGGAGCGTACTAATGAAACGTACCATGATTTTATTATTAGACTCATTTGGTATTGGTGGCGCAACTGATGCGCATACTTTTATCAGTAGCGATGCCGATGGCACACCCTTTAACGACAAGGGTTCTAATACCCTTGGACATATCGCAAAAGCCTGTTTTGAAGGCAAGGCGGAAGAAGGTCGAAGTGGTCCACTTAACATCCCCAATCTTAATTTATTAGGTTTTGGTCAAGCGTGTTTTGAAAGCTCAGGTTTATTCCCTGCAGGTTTAGATAAAAACGTTATTCCTATCAGTGCTTACGGTTACGCTAAAGAGTTATCAACGGGTAAAGATACCTCCAGTGGTCATTGGGAAATTACCGGCTCACCCGTGCTCTTTGATTTTGGTTTCTTCAAAGATAAAAAAAATAGTTTTCCAGCATCGCTACTTGATGAATTAGTACAACGTGCCGGGTTACCGGGTTACCTCGGTAACTGTCACGCTTCAGGCACCGTGATCCTTGAAGATCTCGGTGAAGAACACTTAAAAACCGGTAAACCTATTTTTTACACCTCTGCCGACAGTGTTTTTCAAATTGCTTGTCATGAGCAAAGTTTTGGCCTAGAACGTCTATATAAACTCTGTGAATTAGCCCGTGAATTAGTTAATGAATACAATATTGGACGCGTCATTGCCCGCCCTTTCTCAGGCACACAAGCCAGTGACTTTGCACGCACCAATAATCGCCATGATTATTCAGTAAAACCCCCTTCTACAACACTACTCGATAACATGAAAAAAAGTGGTGGAAACGTCGTCAGCATCGGTAAAATCGTCGATATTTTTGCCAATCAAGGTATTACTAAAGCGACCAAAGCCTTTGGTATTGATGGCTTATTTGATGCAAGTTTAGCAGCCTTTAAAGCAGCTCAAGATCAAACCATTATCTTTACTAATTTTGTTGATTTTGATGCCAACTTTGGCCATCGACGTGACATTTCTGGTTATGCAGCTGCACTGGAATACTTCGATACACGCTTGCCTGAAATGCTGGCATTATTCGCTGAAGATGATCTTTTAGTCTTAACGGCTGATCATGGTTGCGATCCAACTTGGCCAGGCAGCGACCATACACGCGAGCATATTCCCGCTATCTTTTATGGTCAAAAAATTACCGCAGGATCGATTGGACTGCGCGATACCTTTGCAGATATTGGACAAACCATCGCTGATTTTCATCAATTACCGAAACTTGATTACGGCACCAGTATTCTATAAACAATAAAAGGAACGATTCAACGTAAAAAACATCTTACGCTGAATCAATGCAATCTAAAAAGCTATTCTTGGTTGTTTTTTTGAACGATTTACCACGCAAAACGTGAAATATATTTTCTAACATAACGGTTAGCTCGTTAAGTAACTTGGAGACTTAAATTATGACCACACCTCATATCAATGCAGTTGATGGCGCATTTGCAGAAACTGTTTTAATGCCAGGCGATCCACTACGTGCAAAATATATTGCCGAAAACTTTTTAGACAATGCGATACAAATTACGGATGTACGGAACATGCTTGGTTTTACAGGCACCTATAAAGGTAAAAGGATTTCAGTGATGGGCAGTGGTATGGGCATTCCTTCTTGCTCTATCTATGCGACGGAACTCTTTCGTGAATACGGTGTACAAAACATTATTCGAGTCGGCAGCTGTGGTGCTATCAGTCGTGAGATTAAAATTCGTGATGTCATCATCGGCATGGGCGCATCAACGGACTCAAAAGTAAACCGTATCCGTTTTGCTGGGCATGACTTTGCTGCTATTGCCAATTACGAATTATTAGAAAAAGCGGTCAGCGCGGCGAAAGCACATGGTATCCACGCACGTGTAGGAAATATTTTTTCAGCAGATACTTTTTACACACCCGAGCCAGAAGTATTCGATACCCTTGAAAAATACAATATTTTGGCCGTTGAAATGGAGGCCGCAGGTCTATATGGGGTGGCCGCTGAAGAAGGTAAAAATGCATTATGTATCTTAACCGTATCGGATCATATCCGCACCGGCGAGAAAGTCAGCTCTGATGAACGTCAAAATAGCTTTAACGAAATGCTTGTTATTGCACTTGATGTCGCCATTGCTGAATAACAACTTCACGCGATTTCATCATAATATGCACAAGTTGTTACAGGTTAAAAGCACACTCAATTTACATCATGAAAAAGGAATGACAATGAAAAAATCAATGATTGTAACAAGTTTATTCGTGGTAGCAACAAGCTCTGCACTCGCTGCAGATTACACTGATGGGGATACGCATAAGAATGATTCTAAATGGATGCAAGCTAACCTAATGTATGCAATTGACGAGTTACCGGGCGAGTCTTCACATGATTACCTCGAGCTTGAATTTGGTGGACGCGCCGGCATCTTAGATTATTACGGTTATGCTGATATTTTTGACTTAACCAATAGCGATAGCTCGGATAAAGACGGTAGCGAAAAAATATTCATAAAATTTGCGCCACGTATTTCACTAGATGGGCTGTTACAAAAAGATCTGTCCATGGGTCCGATCCAAGAAATTTATTTTGCAACCCTTTTTAATTGGGGTGGGGGTGGTGGTGACTTTACATCTAATGGCGATAGATCTGAGACGGTAAACAACTCCTTTTGGGGCATAGGATCAGACATTAATGTGCCGTGGCTGGGTAAAGTGGGTTTTAACGTATACGCTCTTTATGACCTAAATAACAAAGAATGGAACGGTTATCAAGTGTCAACCAACTGGTTCAAACCTGTTTACTTCTTCGAAAACGGGAGCTTTATTTCATATCAAGGTTACCTCGATTACCAATTTGGTGCCGATGATGATAATAAATCGTTACAAAGCTCTTCTGGTGGTGCAATGTTTAATGGCATCTACTGGCATTCAGATCGTTTTGCATTGGGTTACGGCCTAAAAGCTTACCATGAGGTTTATGCACTTAAGGATGATGGATGGGCAGGTAAGACCACCGGATTCTCACATTATGTATCAGCAACTTACAAATTCTAAAAAGAGGGCCTGTGAATAACAACACATTACCTATAATGGCGACTTAAAATAGGTCGCCATTTTTTTATAATAAAAAAATATAGGGATTAAAAAAATGACATTACTTGCGCAAGAAGTAATTGCTAAAAAACGTGACGGTAACGTTTTATCAGCACGGGAAATCAATTTTTTTATTCAAGGCATCACTGATAAAAGTATCACTGATAGTCAAATTGCTGCTTTTGCAATGGCAACTTACTTTCAAGATATGAATATGGATGAACGTATTCTATTAGTTTCTGCCATGCGTGACTCAGGGCAAGTGCTTGACTGGTCTAATCTTCATCTCAATGGTCCCATTGTAGACAAACATTCTACTGGGGGAGTTGGTGATGTTACCTCTTTAATGATTGGTCCTCTGATTGCCGCTTGTGGTGGTTATGTGCCGATGATTTCAGGCCGAGGTTTAGGTCATACCGGTGGCACATTAGATAAATTAGACGCCATTCCCGGTTATCAAACCAATGTTGATACCCATAAATTTAGAAAAACCATCCAAGATGTGGGGGTGGCAATCATTGCTCAGAGTGGTGATTTAGCACCCGCGGACAAACGTTTTTACGCAATACGCGATATCACCGCCACGGTTGAATCAATCCCTCTTATCACAGCATCTATTTTATCTAAGAAGTTAGCATCGGGCCTTGATGCGTTAGTGATGGACGTCAAAACCGGCAGTGGTGCCTTTATGCCAACCTACGAAAGTGCCACTGATTTAGCCAACAGTATTGCAACGGTTGCCAATGGTGCAGGTTGTAAAACCACTGCCCTACTGACTAATATGAATCAAGTATTAGCCAGCAGCGCAGGTAATGCCACTGAAGTGCAAGAAGCCGTTAACTTTTTAACCGCAAAGGGCAGCAACCCACGCCTCTATAAAATTACCATGGCATTATGTTGTGAAATGTTGCTACTAAGTGGTCTCGCACAGACAGAAAATGAAGCGAATATTAAGTTACAAACCGTCTTAGAGAATGGCAAAGCAGCCGAAGTTTTTTCTAAAATGGTTGCGGCACTTGGAGGCCCTACAGATTTTATTGAAAAGAGTGAGTTTTATCTACCCAAAGCTAACATTATTCGCCCTGTGTATGCCACTCAAAGTGGCTTTGTCAGTGCAATGAATACCCGAGAAATTGGTATGGCAGTGGTCAAAATGGGCGGAGGACGTACGACCCCTTCGGACAGCCTAGATTATGCGGTGGGTTTTAGTCACTTTATTAGTTTAGGTGAGGCTGTTGATCCTGGCACTGCCCTTGCGATGATACACGCTAACAATGAGACTCAATGGCAAGCATCAGAAAAAATCATCCAGCAAGCAATTACTTATAGTGAACAACAAGCTAAGCCAGAAACACAGATTTATAAAAAGATGGGAAATCATTAAAAATAATACGCTAAGGAGTGAATGATGGAGTTGAATTGGGTTGAATGGTATGGCTATCTTGCATCATTAGTTGTATTAATTTCACTGACCATGACTTCGATTATCAAGCTAAGAATATTTAACTTTATTGGTTGCCTTCTGTTTGCCCACTACGGATTATTAATGGGCTTATTACCTATTGTGGTAGCGAACCTTAGCATCGCAGTGATTAATATTTATTACTTGTATAAAATCTATCACAATAATATAGAACAATTTAATTTAGTTGATGCGGAGGTCGATTCTGCTTATTACCAGCACTTTATTTGTACTAATCAGAATGAAATTTGCCAACAAGTTACGCTAGCAGAATTGCAAGAGGTCAATATCTCCTTTTATATGTTACGAGATAATCGCATCGCTGGCATTTTAGCTGGTTATAAGGAAACAGATGGTACCCTAACCATCTTTGTTGATTATGTATTACCTAAATATCGCGACTTTAAGTTAGGTAATTATTATTATAATCAACACCCTGAATTTTTAAAAAAGAAAGGTATAACGTCCTTAAAAAGCCTTGCAAATAATAAAGTGCATCGGATCTATTTAGAAAAAATGGGATTTGTGCGACAACATATTAGTGGCAAGGACATCTACAAAAAAATATTATAAGAGGTTAACCATGAACTATTTTAAACAGCTAGAACAACTACTTGATGCTTCATTTGCACCTTATTCTGGTTTTAATGTGGCTTCAATCGTGATTTTGAAAGATGGGCGCAGTTTTAAAGGTGTCAATGTAGAATCAGCCGCTTACCCAACCACAAACTGTGCTGAGCGTAACGCCATTCAAACTGCGGTAACGGAAGGTGCAAACGTCGGTGACTTGCAAGAGGTACATATTCTCGCGCGTAATGCGGCCAAAGAATTAGTGCAAGTCTATCCCTGTGGCTCATGCCGCCAAGTGATTGCGGAGCAATCTTTAAATGATACGCTCATTTATTGTTATGCATCACAGGACGAAGTTAAAACACATAGCATCGCAGAGCTACTGCCTTTTGGTTTTTTAGGCGCAGAACTTTAACCTTTTAATCATTAAAATAAGGAGTTTATTATGTCAGATGTCTTTCACTTAGGCTTAACCAAGAAAATGATCGATGGCGCAACCGTTGCAATTGTGCCCGGCGATCCAGCGCGTGTAAAACGTATTGCAGAGTTAATGAGCCATGCCAAATTTCTCGCCAGTCATCGAGAATTTACCAGTTATGTTGCCTATATTGATGGCAAAGCAGTGGTTGTCTGCTCAACAGGTATTGGTGGTCCTTCGACCTCAATTGCCGTTGAAGAACTGGCACAACTAGGTGTACATACTTTCTTGCGGGTTGGCACAACGGGTGCAATTCAAGCAAATATTAACCCGGGTGATATTATTATTACCCAAGCGGCGGTGCGTCTTGATGGCGCAAGTTTGCATTTTGCACCAATGGAATTTCCAGCCGTTGCTAATTTTGAAGCAACCACGGCCATGGTTGAGTCGTGTAAAGAAATGGCAATTGAACCACATATTGGTATTACAGCCTCCTCTGATACATTCTACCCCGGGCAAGAGCGTTACGATACGGTTTCTGCGCGGGTTACAAAACGCTTTCAGGGATCAATGCAAGAATGGCAAGATTTAGGTGTATTAAACTATGAAATGGAATCATCAACGCTATTTACCATGTGTGCTTCACAAGGATGGCGAGCAGCCTGTGTTGCGGGAGTCATCGTTAACCGCACCCAACAAGAGATCCCGGATCAAGCAACAATGATAAAGACCGAAGTAGATGCAATTGCAATAGTAGTCGCAGCGGCAAAAAAAATGCTTTA
>JBAHZV010000038.1:0-10537 GCA_037132845.1 Psychromonas sp. | reverse complement strand
TCGGTTTACAAAAAGCATTAGATGGCAACTATGATTTATTATTACTTGATGTAATGATGCCACGTTTAAATGGTTTTGACGTATTGCAACTATTACGCCAAAAAAGTGATGTCCCGGTGCTGATGTTAACAGCCAAAGGCGATGTAATAGATAAAGCACTGGGTCTTGAAATGGGCGCCGATGATTACCTTGCAAAACCCTTTAGCGAACGTGAATTACTGGCGCGTATTCGGGCAATATTACGTCGCACTCAACATAAAAATGCCGATACGCAAACGAATATACTGACACATTTAGATATACAACTCTTTCCCGCACAACAGCAGGCTATTTGCCAAGACTTTACCGTTGAATTAACGGCGACTGAATTATTGTTATTAGAAAAATTTCTGGTTCATCCTGGCGAACTTTTTTCCAAAGCAGAACTGAGTGAAGAAGTGCTCGGTAAAAAACTACAACCTTTCGACCGTAGTATTGATATGCACCTCAGTAATATACGTCGCAAATTACCCCCTAGAAAAGATGGTATAACACGAGTCAAAAACTTTAGAGGTCGTGGTTACATGTGGTTAGATGGTGAAGTAGAGGTCTCCGTAGCAATTTAATCCCTATTCAGTAAAAAACGGCTATCCACTTAAAAATACAGTATTATTAAAGTCTCGTCGTTTTTTACAAGGTCATTATTGTGCAATGGAAATCAAATAACTCACTGGTCGTTAAAATATTTTTATCCTTTTGGTTATTAATCGCGCTACTTGTCAGTGCCTTGATTCTTTTACCACAGCTTGATAACAGGGGATTACAAACAATTACTAGCGCTGATTTTCAAGAAGTCGCTAAGCAATCAAAACACCTGAGAGAAATCATTGATAAGAATCCGCTGCTGGGTAGCCTTTCAATATTAGCGCTATTACCTAAAAATACCGATACAGAAATTTATTTAACCGATCTTTCGGGGCGCTTAATCAGTGCCACAGCCCCCCGTAAAATGTTTCATTTTATTCTAGACAGCCAATCCCCTGAAGTACCGTTAAAGCAAATCAATACTTATCGCACTTATTTTGGTCCCGTATTATTGCAATATAAGCAGCATCACGTACTTATTTATGCTTCTATTCCAAATAAAAAAACCACGCTGGCATTAGTCGAATGGTTACTTGATAACCCCTTGCTACTATTACTGACCGCCCTTATTATCAGCACTCCCATTTGTGTAATTTTTGCATGGTACTTGACACTGCCTTTACGTAGACTACGCGATTTATCAACACAAGTGGCACAGGGAAATCTTGATATTACCTTTCCCATCATCAAACATAATAATGAGTTCACCATTCTTTCTCAGACACTACAACAAATGGTGTTATCACTTAAAAGCATCGTCAGTCACCAACAACATTTATTAAGTGATATTTCTCACGAATTGCGCTCTCCCTTAACGCGCCTTAATCTGGCGCTGGCACTCACTAAAAAGTATCATGGTGAGACCAAAGAACTGAAACGAATTGAGCTAGAAGCAAGCCGCATGGAAGAGATGATTGCAGAAATGCTAAACCTTTCTCAAATTCAATTACAGCAAGGTCAAAAAGAAAATATCTCTCTTGATGAGTTTTTAGAAGATCTCTTTCTAGATGCTCAGTTTGAGGCTGAAGAATGCCATAAATTATTTACTTACCCAGAACTTTGCAAAGAGGTTATTAATATTTACCCTGAACTCGCATACCGTGCGATTGAAAATGTTATTCGTAATGCAATAAAATATGCACACTGGGAGATTTCAGTGCAGATAGATATCTCGACACACAACATCACCTTAATCATTAGTAATGATGGAGAACTCATCTCCGAAAGGGAACTAAAAAATATTTTCCGCCCTTTCTATCGCTTAAATGAGTCACGCCAACGTGAAACTGGCGGTGTCGGTTTAGGGCTGAGTATTGCTGAAAATGCCATGATTAAACATGGCGGAAAAATTTGGGCAGATAACCTTGGCAATAAAGTATTGATGCATTTACAATTCCCTCGATTAAATTAATTAATAAGCTGAGAAACCATGATTGAAATTGCACTATTTGAACCTGAAATCCCACAAAATACCGGCGCTATCATCCGCCTCTGTGCGAATACTGGCTGTGTTTTGCATTTAATTGAACCCTTAGGTTTTGATTTTAATGAGAAAAGAGTTCGTCGTGCGGGGTTGGATTATCATGAAATAGCCAATATTCAGCACCATAAAAATTATCAAGCTTTCTTAGAAGTCGTAAAAGGGAAACGTATTTTTGCTTGTACCACAAAAACAACAACATTCCACAGTGATGCCAACTTTGACAATAATGATGTTTTACTCTTTGGACCTGAAACACGTGGTTTGCCCGCGGAAATTTTAGAGTCATTACCCCTAGAGCAAAAACTGCGTATTCCGATGCAAGCAGAAAGTCGTTCAATGAATCTTTCTAATGCAGTGTCTGTCTTTGTTTATGAAGCATGGCGACAACTTGATTATAACGGTGCTGTATAAATATATATTATTGCAGTAAATAAATTACTTACATGTAGCGTATTAACAAGATGTTATTGCGCTACATGTAATAACTCAACTAATAACTGCACGCTTCGATTACCACGAAATTCATTGATATCTAAACGATAGACACAGAATACTTTTTTGATCATTGGATTAGGCCATGCTTTTAAATCAACATTAAAAGCAATCGCATCCACCGACTTACCTGCTAACTCTAATACCATTTTAAGGTGTTTTTTACCCACCAAACGTTGTTGTAAAAGCGTAAATTCACCATCAAATAAAGGTGCTGGAAACCCTTGTCCCCATGGCCCTGCTTCGCGTAATTCTTGGGCTTGCTCAAGGTTAATTTGTTTGGCGCTCAATTGACCATCAGAAAGTAATACATTGGTTAAAATAGCGTCATCAACTTGTTGACCAAGTACCTCGTTAAGCGCAGTGCTGAAAATCTTAAAATCGCTCTCTTTAATCGATAAACCAGCGGCCATTGCATGCCCACCAAACTTTAAAATCACACCGGGTATTTTTTTATTAACAAGATCTAACATATCACGAATATGAATTCCTACGATAGAACGTGCTGAGGCTTTAATTTCTCCATCATTACCTTTAGCAAAAACAAATGTAGGCCGGTAATAACGCTCTTTAATACGTGAAGCGACTAAACCAATCACACCTTGATGCCACTGTGCATCAAATAAGCAGATTGCGTGAGGTAAATTATCCTCGTCAATCTTTAAGCTTGCTAATGTTTTTAATGCTTCTTGTTGCATCCCTTGTTCGATTTCACGGCGAGATTGGTTAAGCGCATCAAGTTCATTGGCCATTATATTCGCTTGCATAGGATCATCACATAATAATAATTCAACGCCATAACTCATTTCATCAAGACGCCCAGCAGCATTTAGCCTTGGTCCTAAGGAGAATCCTAAGTCACTGGCCACCAACTGTGCTTGATTTCGCTTTGCAACACTGACTAATGCACTAATACCTGGGCGACAAATCCCCGCTCGAATACGTGCTAAGCCTTGGTGAACTAAAGTGCGGTTATTGGCATCTAACGGTACAACATCGGCCACGGTCCCCAGTGCGACAATGTCTAATAAAAAAGCGAGATTAGGTGCAGGAGCTTGACTGAAATAGCCTTTTTTAAGCAAGTAAGCACGCAGTGCTAACATGGTATAAAAAGCGACACCAACACCGGCTAAATTTTTACTTGCAAAGGCGCACCCCTGTTGATTAGGGTTAACAATGACATCCGCATCGGGCAGTGCTTCGCCAGGCAGGTGGTGATCAGTAATCAGCACCTGTAATCCTCTTTTTTTTGCATGACTCACCCCATTAATACTTGAGATGCCATTATCTACCGTCATAATGATTTCAGCGCCTTTCGCGCTCGCCAAATCAACGGTTTCAGGCGTTAAACCATAACCATAATCAAAACGATTGGGGATCAGATAATCAATATTGGTGAAACCTAATGCGCGAAATGCCAGCATACTAAGCGCGGTACTGGTTGCTCCATCCGCATCAAAGTCTCCGACTATCACTATTTTTTTGGTGGACAAAAGAGCTTGATATAACAATTCACAAGCACTATCAATGCCTTTTAATTGCTGCGCGTGAAGTAGCGTTTGAGTGCGGTTATCCAACTCATGCTCAGCGCTGATCCCACGATTAACATACAGTTGTTTTAATAATGGAGAGCAGGAAAGATGGAGGAAACTCGCATCAATATGTGTTCTATTTTTTACTTGAATGGAAGCCATAAAAACTGCACTAATAATTAGAATATAAATGCAGTCTATATGAAAAAAATTTAAATATCTCTACCCTTTATGCTGATCGAGAAGTTGTAATAAACGCGCTGCAGGTATATAACCAGGTTGCAATGACCCGTCTTCTAATACTAATGCGGGCGTGCCCGTTACACCAAAAAACTGTCCAAGAAGATATTGATCTTGTACCGTATTTTCACAGTTTTCATACTTAATTTTGTTGCGTGACTTCGCCTTGTCCATGGCCAATTTTGGATCATCTGAGCACCAAATAGACACCATCGTATTATAAGCATTAGACTTCACTCCACCCCGTGGGAATGCTAAATAACGTATTGTAATACCTAAATTATTATAATCTTCCATCTCTGAATGCAGTTTTTGACAATATCCACAACTGGTATCGGTAAACACGGTAACAACATGCTTCTCATTTTCCGCTTTATAAACGATCATCTCTTTTTCAAAGGTTTTAAGTCGTTCTTGGCGCAACACAGTCAAGGTTTTCTCGGTTATGTTTTCCATCTGATTATCAATATCATATATCTCACCATGCACTAAAAACCGTGCATCTTCACTAATATAATAAACACCACGATCCGTTAACACTTCATACAACCCACCCACTATCGAAGGATTAATCGTGCTAATAGATAACTCTAAAGCGGTTAATTTTTTAGTGATGTTATCAATAATATTTTTCTCTGCCACAGTGGCCAAAGAAAAAGAGCTAAAAACCACTAGCACGAGGGCGCTAAGCAAGCGTTTTTTCAGAAGAGTAAGTTGCATTTTAAAACCTGTTTAAAAAAGAGAGTCTTTCAATTATGCCTTAAATTTGCATGGATACAAAATTTACCCTTCTTTCATACTGTCGGCATTTATACCCAGTAGCAATCAAAAGGCTTTATTCAGCCGTGAGCTTGTGCACTAAGCAAAGATCCAAGGTATGATTTTTCCAGTGATAAAATCAACATAACCCGCTATGACTCAACCGTGCACCTTGATGCCCCTAATTTTCCCTCTTTATATTAAGCAGAATGGTTTTAAATTATCACTCACGACTTGCTCAAATTTGTACCTTCAATGATAACGGTGAGATACAATTTAAAATCAAATGGAAAACAGTTAGCGAAGTTTTTTAAAATCAGTAAACTAACAGCACTATCATTTCTCGCAGGATATAAAATGCCCTTGTTCTTTCCCAGGAAACAGGTAACCAAAAAAGATAATTTTTCTTACTTGCTCTTCAGTCTATTTTTTTTATTACTATCAAGTGCAATGGTGGATCAATTTTTTTCACGGACTTTACTCGGGCAATCATTGGTGATAGCACTGACCGTTATCAGTATGTCCATTGCAGTGTGGAGTTTACGCTCCAGTCGATACGCATTTAATACCGCACTTGGGCTTGTGCTTAGCACGATCATCATCAGCATTATTGTCATTGCATTAGACAAAGCAGAACTGGCATTTATTCACCTATTACTGATGCTTACTTTTTTTTCTATGACACTCAGGTTAGCCACTCAGCAAGCCCTGTTTTCAGGAGAGATCACCTATAATAGTATTATTGGTTCTATTTGTATTTTCCTCTTATTAGGGCTTATTTGGGTCATACTTTACCTTTTGTTAATAGAGTTTACAGACACTGCTTTTATCGGTATCGACGTACTGCCCTGGCAAGAAAATTTCCCAAATTTAATCTATTTTAGTTTTGTTACATTAACCACTCTTGGTTTTGGGGATCTACTTCCAATAAGTCCACTCGCCCGCTTCCTCGTTTATATCGAAGCCATCGTCGGCGTATTTTACATGGCAATTGTTGTTTCAAGTTTAGTGGGCGCAGGTATCAGCCAGACACAAAAAGAAAGTCGTTAGCCATGTTTTACGAAGGGAGCGAAAAGCGCTTAGAAATAACCTGCACATTAGATTTGCTCAAATTTGATGATCAGTTTTGGGAAGTAATGGTTAAACACGCAGGTGCTAATATTATCTCTTATATTGAAAACAAGCATGTGAAAGCATTTTTACTCTCAGAATCCAGTCTCTTTGTTTGGAAAAATCGCTTATTACTCATCACTTGTGGAGAAACACATTTATTACAAGCTTCATTGTACTTCCAAAAAAGAGTTGAACGCCAACAAATAATATCGTTATTATTTCAGCGCCATCAAGCCGTTTATCCAGAACGACAAAAAAGTAACTTTCAACAGGATAATTTGCTTCTACAGCAACAATTAAAAGGGGATAGTCACCATTGGTCTGCGGACTATTGTGGAGATATTTTTCTTTTTGGGAACAATCAACAGTGCTTTTCAACTAAAAACATTCTTATGTTACATGGGTTAGCAGGAACTTTCTTTACCGAGCTACAATGCGCAAAAGTGAGCGCTTCAAAAGTGGCTTCACAATTAAAACTCTCCGCGCATTTTAAAAACTTTATTATTGACCAACATAGTTTTGATCCAAAGGGCTACTCGGTTAATGCGATTCATGGTGAGTCTTATTTCACCTTGCATATTACGCCAGAAAAACTAAGTAGTTACCTTAGTTTCGAGTCTAATTTAGAGGCTCATGATGTCATAAATTTTCAGCATCACCTTCTCGCATTGTTTCAACCACAACGTCATTACCTCATGGCATTTAGCCCCTCAAAAAAGGCACTTGAAATCACAACAAAAACACTGATAGCCAACACTATTTAAGATACAAAATTAAACAAGTAAATTTCAGCCAATATCTATAAGCATCGATAGTTAACCAATGCCCATAGAGGCTCACAAGACAACAAAGAGGTTTGTTTTAATCTGCCTTGCCTTGCTATCCGAGTGAGCGACGGAGTAAAGCACCTTAATTGCTAACGGGTAACAGCATAAAAACAGTATTAACACGGTCTTTGAGTAAAATGTTTTGCGGTTTAATGTCAACCGTATCACTTGTCATTTCCATGGCACGATTAAGAACTGGCTGGCTGTAATTATTTGTGTAAGTAATAGAATAAACATTGCCTAACTTAGCACCGTACAAGTGTGCTAAATCTTGCGCTTTCTGCTTGCTATCGAGCACTGCGATTTTACGCACTTTTCCTTGCCACTGTTGTGGGTTTTGTAAACCATATTTAAACGCAGAGATAGATTCTATTTGCGCACTGAAGACCGCATTTAAAAAATCATTTACTCGACTAATATCTGTTAAGCGGTAACGAAGCCGATGAATAACACGTATGCCAAGTAAAGAACGTTGATTTTTTTGGAAGTCATATTCAGGGCGACTTGATTGACTGATGGTTTCAAGATAGTCGCTTTTAAAGCCCGACTTCTTTAAGTTTTTTAATAATGAAGCAATTTTTTGATCTACTGTTTCCTTTGCCTGCTCGCCATTCTCCTCTATTGCGTAAGCTTGAAAGGTGATCATTACTTGATCCGCTTCTACCTCCAATGAAGCATTGCCTGTCACAGAAATATAAGGTTCAGTGGGAAAAGTACTCGCTGAAATTGAAAAAGAAAACAGTGAAAAAATAACAAACAATAGGTAACGCATAAAACCTCCTAAAAAATGTATAAATATAAAAATACTTATGCCTATTTTCATTCAGATGCAACGTTTAGCAAACTTGACGCTTAAAAAGTATTTACAAAACGAATCATAATATCAACTTACGACTCGAATAGTTTCATCTCCCGCTGTGCTAAATTTTTGCATTTTAAATAATAACGACTATAAAGTTACAAGGCTATTTTTTAAACAAAAAAAACCAGCAATGAAGCTGGCTTAAATAATCAACTTGTTAGCGTTAAATTATAGTACATCGATTGCGTTAAGATCAGAAAATGCTTTTTCTAAGCGAGTAACCATTGATGATTGACCTGCACGTAACCATGTGCGTGGGTCATAGTATTTCTTATTTGGTGCATCTTCACCCGTTGGGTTACCGATTTGACCCTGTAAAAAATCACGGTTGGTCGCTTCATAACCGCGCACACCATCCCAACAAGCCCACTGTGTATCAGTATCAATGTTCATTTTAATAACACCGTAACCGATAGACTCTTGGATTTCTGCTTCAGAAGAGCCTGAACCACCGTGAAATACAAAGTTAAGAGAGTTAGTTTCAAGATCATGTTTTTCAGAAACAAAAGCTTGCGAGTCACGTAGAATGGTGGGGGTTAATTTAACGTTACCAGGCTTGTATACACCGTGCACATTACCAAAAGAAGCGGCGATAGTGAAACGCGGGCTGATTTTTGATAATTCAATGTATGCGTAATCAACTTCAGATGGTTGAGTGTAAAGTAAAGACTCATCCATATCAGAGTTATCAATGCCGTCTTCTTCACCACCGGTACAACCGAGTTCAATCTCTAGCGTCATGCCCATTTTAGCCATACGAGCTAAATATTTAGAACAAATTTCGATATTTTCTTCTAAAGGTTCTTCAGAAAGATCTATCATGTGAGAAGAAAATAACGGCGCGCCAGTTTCTTTAAAGTGTGCTTCAGAAGCATCTAATAATCCATCGATCCAAGGCAGTAGTTTTTTTGCAGCGTGATCCGTATGTAGAATAACGGGAACGCCATAAGCGGCCGCCATTGCGTGTACATGTTTAGCACCAGAAATTGCGCCAAGAACACCCGCTTCATGACCTTCAAGTTTCAGACCTTTACCTGCATTAAAGACAGCGCCACCGTTAGAGAACTGAATAACAACAGGAGCTTTAACTTTAGCAGCAGCTTCAAGAACAGCATTGATGGAATCAGAACCAATGACGTTGACAGCAGGAAGTGCAAATTTATTTTCTTTTGCAATTGCGAACACTTTTTGAACATCATCACCCGTGATCACACCAGGCTTTACAACGTCTAAAATTTTAGTCATGTGATATCTCCTATATTAATTTCATTTAAAGTAAGTTGTATTTGCTATGGATTTTTGCCCACTATTGTACACAATAATCCTTAAAAAACATACTGAAAAGAAGTGATATCTTCGCCACTTCTTATTTATCCAATTTGCTTTATTTTAGTTATTGGCACGTGACTCAAGCATCGCTACAGCAGGTAATACTTTTCCCTCAACAAATTCAAGGAAGGCACCACCACCGGTTGAAATGTAAGAAACATCTGCCGTAATGCCGAATTTATCAATAGCAGCAAGTGTGTCTCCACCGCCAGCAACAGAGAAACCTTCTGAATCGGCAATGGCTTTAGCAATACCCGCGGTACCCGCTTCAAAGTTTTTGAACTCAAAAACACCAACAGGGCCATTCCAAAGAATGGTTTTAGCGCCTTTGATAATGGCCGCTAATTCCGCCGTTGAGTCAGGCCCTAAATCAAAGATCATGTCGTCATCTTCAACATCAGCAACATTTTTAATAACGGCTTCTGCATTTTCATCAAATGCTTTAGCACAGGCAACATCCGTTGCGACGGGAATAGCGCACTCTTTCATTAGTTTCTTTGCGATATCAACTAAATCGGCTTCGTATAAAGATTTACCGACATTATGGCCCTGTGCAGCAATAAAGGTATTGGCAATACCACCACCCACAACAAGTTGATCTGCAATTTTAGAAAGCGATTCTAAAACAGTTAATTTAGTAGAAACTTTTGATCCGCCCACAATTGCGACCAATGGACGTGCAGGCTTATCCATTGCTTTTCCAAGCGCGTCAAGCTCACCGGCTAAAAGAGGACCAGCACATGCAACAGGTGCGTAAATACCGATACCGTTAGTTGATGCCTGTGCACGGTGAGCGGTACCAAAAGCATCCATAACATAGACATCACAGAGTGCCGCTAGTTGCTTAGACAGTACTTCATCATTTTTCTTTTCGCCTTTATTAAAGCGAACATTTTCAAGCACCACAACTTCACCAGCATTAACTTCAATACCATTTAAGTAATCTGTTACTAAACGAACAGGAACATCTAATGCATCATTGAGGTAATCAACAACAGGTTGCAAAGAGAAGGCTACATTTTCTTGTGTAGAAGCGCCTTCCGTAGGGCGACCTAAATGAGAAGTAATCATTAACTTCGCACCTTTTTCTAAGGCGAGTTTAATGGTTGGGATAGAAGCACGAATGCGCGCATCAGAAGTTACTTTACCATCTTTAATTGGCACATTTAAATCTTGACGAATAAATACGCGTTTACCTGTTAAATCGAGATCAACCATTTTTTTTATTGACATGTTGTGTCCTTAATTAAAGTTTAAAACTATATCATTCTGATTT
>JBAHZV010000124.1:0-6588 GCA_037132845.1 Psychromonas sp. | reverse complement strand
AATGATTGCGAAGGATAAATTAACGGTAACAAGGCGTGAGTTGCAGGAGATAGTTATCCTCACTTCAAAACTCACAACGCAGTTAAGGTTGATTTAAACGAGCGAGGGTGATCACCTTTTTAGTTCCTTTGGTATTATTACAGCGATAAAAACCACAAGAGCATTCATCCATTGTTTACTCTCTCACTCAACGAGTATATGAACCTCAAAAAAGAAGGTTTAGTGGAAGCGTTTGAAAGTAGCAGTGAAGCCTAGCGTGATCGACTGATCTCAGCTCAAGTCCTGTTCATTATATTTTAATCTGGAAAGTGGTTTTGAATATTCAGTTGCCATTTTTTTTGCTAAATATTGTGCATCATCTTCATAAAAACAGAGTTTATCCGCCTCTTCTATCAGTGCGAGATAATACGCATTAGTACTGAATTTTTTATCGCTTAATTGCCAATGCGCTAATAAACATAAGGTCTTTTGTAGTACTAATATTGGTTGATAAAACTCCCCTTGGAGCAGTTTTTTAATATTGTTTAAATGTCCTGCGCCAGCGGGCTCAATAAAAATACGTTGTGGTTGAAACTCTCTAATGAGCTTATTGAGTGCCACACGAAAAGTCATCGCCGCACTACAACATAAACAGCCACCATATAACTCTTTAACAATAATACCTTGGTTCGCTAAATGCTGTTTTTTATAAACACTGCTACCCACTTCATTGAGTACTACAATCCAGTTTTCATCCTGTTTTTTAGTGCCCAGTAATTTGTTCAGAAAGGTTGTTTTTCCTGACCCAAGAAACCCACTAATAATGTGTACTGCTATTTTTTGTTTCATACCACTCTCCTAATTGCTTCGATGATATACTCCACGGGTAAATAATAAAACAAAGGAGATATTATGTTACCTTGGGGCTAAAGTGTAACAACATAATTGACATGGTTAAATAGATACCTATACTGATTGTACATACAGTATTTAAGGTTGGTTATGATCATATTAAAAAGCACATCAGACTTTGAGATTAAAGGTCATAAATATCCAGACTTCCCCTTATTAACATGGTCTCAAACTAATCCCACATTAGATATTCAAGCAGGAATGTTATTTGAAGAGGGGTTGCAGTTCCTTATATATGAATGTCTCAAGCGCGGTAGAGTTAGAAGCCAGAATACTTGGGATACTTATGCCAAACACCTCTCTAGCTTTTTTAGTTTCTGTGAAGACAATGAAGTAGATTGGCAAAACATAGCAGAAGACCATGATAGCGAAGATGAAATGCTATTAGCAGTTTACAGAGATGCGTGTGTAGATGAATTCAATATATCGGTAAATTCAACCAACCAGTACCTTAGAACTATTGTTCGTTTTTATGGTTACGCAGTTGGCAAGGGATGGGTTTCCTCTCTCCCTTATGGCTTGGAATCCGTAAAAGCAGGGAGTAAGCATAGTTTTCTAGCGCACACTGTACGCAATGGTAATGAAGCGTTTAGTCCTGATGTGATAATGAAAACAGAGACTAAGCGGCCTGAGTTTTTATCCTCAGAAGAGGTTCAAGAACTTTTAACTGCCATTAAAAACCCCACGTTAAAACTCATGGTAAGGCTATGCCTACAAACAGGTATCAGACGCAAAGAGCTATTACTGTTCCCCCTTAACTCCATCAAAAAGCCCAGTGGTAACGCTAAAGTTTGCAAGGTAACTATCAATCGAACCAAAGGTGAAAAGCAACGGATTATTCATATCCCCACTCGACTTATGGAAGACCTGTGGCGCTATGTTAATGAACTGAGATTTCAGCAACAGCAAGAATCAGAAGTTAATTCTAACTATCTATTTTTAACTACAGATGGCCAAGAGTGGTCGGTCGAGGGAACGGGCTTTAATGATGCTTTGAAAGCACTTGGGCTACCATTTAGAGTTACGCCACACATGCTTAGACACACCTACGCAACCCACATGCTCAAAGGGTTGCAAGCGCAAAACCAATCTAAGTTTGAGCCTCTTATGTACCTACAAGAAAGAATGGGTCATGCCAGTATCACAACTACAATGATTTACCTGCATCTCGTTAATGATTTGATGGACGATTTTAGTCTTGAGTATCAAGATAGTATTAACGCAATTGCATAAAGGCGGAGATAATGGCAAAGAAGAAAAGCTTAAAAATCAGCAAAGACCGCTTCAAAAAAGCATCTGTCACCACGCCTACGGTTGCCACTGAATCTAACCAGAGCATCGTGTGTCCGATAAATCCTGTGATTAATTTCCCAAGCATTGGCTCACAAGGCGGGAGCGGGTACAACTTTAACTTTAAAGGTTATTACGGCAAAGGTTATGACGATATTACCAACCGTGTTTTTTACACCATTCAAACTCTACTAAAGAACAGTAAGAATTTAGCTGAAATCACTATGTATCGTTACTTATCGAATGGTTTTTGCTACTTAGCTGAATATTTAGCGTTATGGCATTACATACTTGGTCGAGAGATTACCCAAGAGGATTTAACGCCAGATCTTATTGAAAACTTCATTGTTCATTTGCGAGGCTTGGAAGTCGGGTATGGCAGTCAAAAAAACCATTACTCTTACACTAAAGCACTACTGACTGCGATGCGCAGTAAAAGATACTGGTGTGTCGATTCAAGTGTAGATTTTAAAGCATTTTTCCCTAAAAACCCTTATCCGCAATCCAATAAACGACATAAAGGCGCGACATCACTAACCACGTATGAGAAACGTCAGCTAGTTGTGGCGCTTAAGCAAGCTTTAAGGCCGATTTACAACAAAACTGAGCCGTTAACTAGCTATGAGCTAACGGTCTGTGTGTTGGCGATTGCTATGCAAACAGGGATAAATACATCCCCACTTTTGAATATGACCATTAATGCCTTGAGTGACCATCCACTAAAAGATAATCGAAAGTTACTTACCGTCTACAAAGCGAGAGGGAACGCAACGCAATTACATAATTTACGCAAGTCGGAAAACGTGGAATTGGCACAGGGTGTAAAGCTAAATGTGGCTTATTTGATTGAACGAATAATTGAGCTGAACGCTGTATATCGGAATGAAAATGAAAACATTACTTTACTGATCTATCGCAAGGCGAAAGGCACGCAAGGTAGAGGTGATTCAGTCACTTCTATGTCTGAACAAGCACTTGCGTTTAATGTTACAAAGCTTATAGAAGAATACGACCTGAAAGATGAAGATGGTAAACCGATTAAAGTTAACCTAAGCCGTATTCGTAAGACCTTTATCAACGGGATTTATGAGTTGTCAGGTGAAAATATATTAGTGGCAGCTCAATCAGCTAAGCACAAAGGCACCGATTCTATTAATCACTATTTACAAGCCCCTGAGCAATCCAAACGCAACTTAGGTTTGTTGGGCGAAATACGGGTAAAGGAGCTGACTGGCGACACTCAAAATACACCGACAGGCCGATGCAAAGATATTGTGAACGGTGATAGAGCACCTAAAAATGGAAAAACGTGTGCAGATTTCTTAGGGTGCTTTCGATGCAAAAGCTTTGTCATTACAGGGGATGATTTATACCGCCTCTACAGCTTCTATTGGGCGATATTGCGTAATCGTGAGTCATTTGGTCGAAAGGATTGGAAGCGCCACTTACGCAACGTATTAAGCATCATTGACACAGAAATAGAGCCTGAGTTTATAAAACGTGGAATGTTAAATCATATTAATGCCGAGAAAGAAAGAGCGAGAAGCAACCCGCATCCGTACTGGATTAATTTAGAAATGTTAAAGGTGGCACAATGATACACGCGCAAACAGATATCACCGAGAGCGAGTTTAACCAACAGCAATGCCCGATTCCAAATCGAGATGACAATGCGCTAAATCGTGCTCTGAAAGGCTCTCTGACTGGTATTGTTGCATTTATTAAATTAGATAATGACAATTATCATGTGCTGTCTCGATATGAAGATGATAAATGGACGTTTTCGGCAGACAGGGCAACAAAGGGAAGTACAGAAAGTAGCTTAACACTCAACTTTAGCACCATTAAAAACGAAGAGATGAAAGCAATGGCGAAGTGGGTTGTATGGAACACGATGAAGTTAGGGAATGCACATAACTCGTTGAGATTGACTTTGAGCAAATTAAAGTCTTTTTTCGCGTGGATATTGGATTCAGACACCCTACCTGAGCATGGATTAAACGCTTTCACCGGCAAGGCTTACGTAGATCATGTCAATGCTATTAAAACAAAGCGTAAAGGTGAAATTAAACCACTGGCTAATACAACTAAAGCACAAAGGTATCTAGCTCTCGAACAGCTTTACACATATTGCAAAGCGTTTGATTTTGTCAAAGAGCATCCGTGGGTTGATAGTAGTGCTTGTGAGCAAGCAGGGCACGCTGGGCAGGCACATCAGGAGTCGCTTAATAAACCCAAAACGCCTCTTATTCCCAATGAAGTCTTGCATTCACTTTGCGATTTTACAAAAGGTTATTTAGACCAAGCAAAAGAGTTGTTGGATTTAAGAGATAAGCTTGATGCTCTTGTCGTCACAGGCAAAGATGCAAGCACTAAAGCAACTCAAAAACGTAAATATCTACAATCACTTGAAACAGAGTTTGATAAGTTACAAGAGCTAAGTGACGCATTACTCTTACTACGAGATAGTTGTATTTTCTGGTTATTATTGACTACGGGGATGCGTATTCATGAGGTGCTTGGTATTAAACGAAAAGGCTACCGAACTGAAACTAAGAATGATGAAACGTATTATTACGTCCAGACCATCTCTGAGAAAACCCACACGGGCTTTGCGGATTGGATTGCACCTAAGCTTGCCATTGATGCCATTGATATATTAGGGCGTTATGTCGAGCCGTTACAGTTGAAATTAGAGACTGACTTAGCAGTAGCTCAAGCAAATACTGACTATCAAGAGTCAAAGCGGTTACAAGACATATCAGGGGACATTTGTCTGTCTACTGATATGAGGGGTGGTAATAAAATCGTCATTCTAAGTGCAATCACCATTACAGAATGCAGACTACCTAACTTGTGTGCGTTGATTGGCTCTGATTGGAACTTATCAGCACACCAATTTAGACGTACATTTGCTAACTATGTGGTTCACAGTGAATTAGGCGATTTGAGGGCGCTCAAAGACCACTTTAAACACTGGTCTATCACCATGACCGCTTTATATGCTTATAACGATGAATTAGATGTAGAGCTTTTTGAAGAGCTACTTAGAGAAAAATATTGGGTTGAAGAGCAGATTAAATTCGATTGGTTTAATTTAGATACGCCTATTACAGGCGGTGCGTTAGCTGACAAAATAATGGAAGTGAGAAGCAGTGACGAACACATAAAAACATTCGATAGCCGTGAAGACATGGTAAGGGCATATTCTAGCAATATTCCAATTCGTTCAACGGGCTTGGGTTGGTGTACTAACGATGATGAATGTACGTGCGGTAAGCCTGATAAATGTGACCACGGTATTGTAGATAAAAGTCATGTTGAGCATTGGACAGGCGTTTTAAAGCAGCAAATGAAACTTTCCGAAATGGATGATATTGGTGAATCTGGAAAAGCTGTTGCTGCGCTTGGCATGGACAGGTGTGAAAAAACGTTAACAGCACTTGGCATGGACGTTGACACGATGAAGATTGGAATAAAAAACCAGTTAAAAAAAGGGTGATACATGTCTAACGATATTAAAGAAACAAAATCCCATAAAGCGGTGAGATTGGCAATTATACGAATTGAAAAAGGCAAACCCAAGGTTGTTGATGTTAAACGCAAAATGAGTGTTGCAGCAGTGGCGGAAGAATCGGATCTTAGTCGTGCCCTAATTTACAGAGATTGCGATGATCTCGTCAGACGCATCAATGGTGGCGTAGGTAAAGGGGTTCGTCAACAACGTGATGCCAAGCAAGAGGAACTTAAAAAATACAAAGAGATTAACAAAGATCTAAGGGGTGATATTGAGGGGTTAAAAGAGATGCTGGCTAACATTCAATCTAAAAATGCCACGCTGATACTTGAAAACAAAGCGCTAAGGGTGCAAGTAGGTAAAAAAGGTAATGTAACTATTGGCAATTTCGGTAAGTAACTGAGCTAACACATCAGAGGTTTTAGTTTGGTTTCTAAGGCGCAATGGGGCACATAGCGACTTAGAAAATCAACTTACAATTTATGGAAACTCAAGATTAAAGACCTGACCCTCGGCCCCCACTTTTGTAAGGTGCACCAACCAAGATAGAGTGTTTTTACTTAATATTTAAAAATATGAGCTAATTTATTCATCCTCTATAATTTAGATCTATGACGACACACTAAAAATAAACCTTAAAATTCAATACAAAAGATTTGGATGTCCTGTCTTTTTGTTGTCGGAAGGCATAACGTTTGATCATTTACTCCCGTGCGACACAACTTCAATATCATCGTGTTAAGGCGTAATGGGGCACAAAGCGAGATAGGAATTATTGCTGATTTACTCTAAATCAGTGACCAAAAACACTTAGCTACAACAGGCCTTGGCTTCTCTATTATTTAACACGATTTTATATTTTTATATCACTTCCTTTTCCAAGCTACATT
>JBAHZV010000075.1:0-16832 GCA_037132845.1 Psychromonas sp. | reverse complement strand
TTACTCTGCATATCGAGATTAGCAGAGATTCTTTCTATAACACATACTTTTTAAAAAGCTGCATTGTTAAGACGAGCGCAGTATATTTTTTGATTTAGTTTCTGTCAACAAAAAAGGCAGATAAAAAAACTGGTTGCTGAGAATTCAAGCAACCAGTCACAAAATAGCCTGTATTTGCTTATTTATAAAGCAAGTTTAGATGTCCCACTGAATATTATTTAACATGGTATTACGAATAGCTTGTAAAGATTCACCTTTTTCACCAACAATAACCACATTAGCATGACCCATTCTTTCTGTGATACCCGCTAGTTGCTGGTTATTAAAGGTTTCTGTTTCAATAAACTTGGCATTATTTGGCACAATAAAGACGGTTATCGGGCCTTTTTTCCCCTGTATAACCATGTGCAATGCTGGCGTGCCTTCAAAATTACAATAATTGACATAACTAACGTCGCCGAGCTCAGCATGTGCTTTCGCTCCATAACGTGCTAATTTTGCATTAATCACTTTAAGATTCGCATGCTCATTGACTTGTGCAACAAAATAATCATGGGATTCTACATGTTGCATTGCAACTTCACCGATATCTAAAGGTGCATGAAGAACATTATTTAACAGTGGCAAACTGATGCCAATAATGAATGCAATAGATGCAGCAATAGCCACATGCCAGCGACTGCTCATCACTCGTTCTTTTTCAACAGTAAAGCTCTGTTCCAATAGAATTTTATCAGTCAAACCTTCGGGTACATTTACTTTTAATAATGCTTGTAAATTTGCATCAAACTGTTTTGCTTCTTTAACCAGCGCTCTGTCATTATCTGAATTTTCTAAACGCGCTAAAAAATCATCACTTTTATCGTTAGGGGTTGCGATAGCGGTATGACGAAATAAAATATCATCCATTGGACACCTCACCAGCAGGTTGGCTTGTTAATGACGTTTTTAATAGGTTCTTCGCTCTAAATAAACGTGTTAATACCGTGTTTTTATTCAAATTAAGCTGCTGACCTATCTCTTCTGCGCTAAAACCTGCAATAAGTTGCAACAGAAGAGGTTCTTTGTAATCAGTGGATAACGCTGATATTTTTCGTCGTAATAATTCACTTTCCATTTCTTGACTGAGATCTGAGTTATCAGCAACATCATAATCTTCAATATCAACAAGGGGGTGCCGTTTACGCTCAAATCGACGCGCATTTTCACGTCTTAAAATAGTAAATAACCATCCTTTGGCAGACTTGTCATCTAATAAGCTATCTAAGCTTTTCCATGCTCGTAAACATGTCTCCTGCACTAAATCTTGGGCGACATCGGGATCATGGCAAATCCAATATGCATAGCGATAAAGATCGGCACTAAAAACATTAACCAGCGCCTCATAGCGTTTTTGTTTTCTATTCATATCTACACAGACAGATGAAGCAGCACTTTTATTTCGCTTGCGAGAAAATAAATTCATTAATACCAACCTATAATACCAAAGGAACTAAAAAGGTGATCACCCTCGCTCGTTTAAATCAACTTTAACTGCGTTGTGAGTTTTGAAGTGAGAATAACTATCTCCTGCAACTCACGCCTTGTTACCGTTAATTTATCCTTCGCAATCATTGATCACTTAATTAATTCCTTTGGTATAATGACTAATCCATTGAATTTAAAGATAGTAGTTATCATTAAATTTGCATAGCGCATAACAATATATCAGTGGATATTTTTCAAGGAGGGAAGATAATGCAGCCCAGATTATAGCCACACTATCAACAACTTTACTATAACATCATTGAGCCGTATTGATATATTGTATGCTTAGTGCTTTACCATAAAATCAAAGGTAATTTTCTGATCCACTGTTCCATCATCAACCATTATTTCTAATGTCCAGACCATCTGTGCATGAGCACACGATCCGACTATCGCTTTGCTAATAAATTGCAACGCTGAAGACGGCTTAAATGTGACTGGAATTATTCCCATAAACATACTCTTACCCACGATCTGTGCGTTACTTATTTGGATGTTTTTTTGCGGTGTAACAAGTTCAAAATCTATCCATTGCTCTGCTTTAATGGGTAAATTTTTAATACTCAGTAAGAACTTACCTTGCTCAGTTATAAATTCACATGCCTGTTGATAATCACACGTTAATAAGCTCATTTTTGCCATTTCATGTGGCTTTTCAGTAAGTTCTTTACCTTGTTGTTTATCAACAGTTTTCCAAAAAAACAGCCCCAATAAAATAACCAATATAAAAAACAATTGCACAACTTTAAGTTTTGTTAACATTTTAGTTCCTTGAATTAATGACGGTTGCCACGTATTTTTTAACATAAAAGTGTGATTGATTAACAATAAATTGATGCAAATCTATTCATCTTTTATTTTATCGCGTACACTCGAGCGCAAATGAAATGAAGTCGTCTTTTTATTTTTTGACCGCATTTCATTTAATTTCTTATATTGCGTTATATTAGACGTAAATTATAAAACATGCATGGAATCACAACAATGACAACCGCAACGACAGTTCAACCTGACTACAATATGAAAGTTGTTCGTCAGTTTACACTTACTACCATATTATGGGGCATTATTGGCATGGCAGTTGGCGTGCTAATTGCAGCTCAACTTATATGGCCAGTTTTAAATTTTGATACACCTTGGTTAACTTACAGTCGCTTACGTCCATTACATACCAATGCGGTTATTTTTGCATTTGGCACTTCAGCATTAATGGCAACTTCTTTTTATGTAGTGCAGCGTACTTGCCAAACGAAGCTATTTGGCGGACCACTTGCTGCTGTCGTATTCTGGGGCTGGCAATTAGTGATTATTTCAGCCGTGATCTCACTGCCATTAGGGTACACGTCATCAAAAGAATACGCAGAGCTAGAATGGCCAATTGATATTCTGATCACCGTTGTTTGGGTTTGTTATGCAGTGGTCTTTTTTGGCACATTAGCCATCCGCAAGACATCACATATTTATGTCGCAAACTGGTTCTTTGGTGCATTTATTCTAACCGTTGCGGTTTTACATATTGTTAATAGTTTAGCCATCCCTGTTGCACTCGATGGCATGAAATCTTATTCTATTTATGCTGGCGCTGTGGATGCAATGGTACAGTGGTGGTATGGGCATAATGCCGTTGGTTTCTTACTCACGGCAGGTTTTTTGGGCATGATGTATTACTTTGTACCTAAACAAGCTAATCGACCCGTTTACTCTTACCGTTTATCTATCGTCCACTTTTGGGCTTTGATTGCAGTCTACATCTGGGCGGGTCCACACCACCTTATCTACACAGCGCTACCCGATTGGGCTCAATCGTTAGGCATGGTGATGTCATTGATTCTATTTGCCCCATCTTGGGGAGGGATGATCAACGGTATCATGACGCTTTCCGGTGCCTGGCATAAACTACGCACCGATCCTATTCTACGTTTCTTAGTGGTTTCTCTTTCTTTTTACGGAATGTCTACCTTTGAAGGTCCGATGATGGCGATTAAAACCGTTAACGCCTTATCTCACTACACTGACTGGACGATAGGTCATGTACATTCTGGTGCACTTGGATGGGTTGCAATGATTACTATTGGCGCAATGTATTACTTAGTACCACGCCTTTTTAATCAAAAAGCGATGTACAGCGTTGGATTAATTAATCTGCATTTCTGGATGGCAACGATAGGCACCGTTTTATATATCGTCGCGATGTGGATTTCCGGTGTAATGCAAGGACTAATGTGGAGAGCGGTAAATACCGATGGTACATTAACCTATACTTTTGTTGAGGTATTAGAGAAAACATACCCATTCTACGCAATTCGCTTAGGTGGTGGGTTGGTATTCTTAACGGGCATGCTGATCATGGCTTACAATACATACAAAACGGTGATGGCTGCTGAAGGCTCAATCCAACCTCAAGAACTTGGGGAGTAATATATGAAACATGAATTTATTGAAAAAAATGTCGGTTTATTAGCTATTTTAATCATCATCGCAATTAGCTTTGGTGGCTTAGCTCAAATTACACCGTTGATGTTCCAAGATGAGACCAATGTACCCGTCGATACACTTGTCCCTTACACTGCACTTGAGATGGAAGGACGTGATATCTATATTAGAGATGGCTGTCATACGTGTCATAGTCAAATGATTCGCCCTTTTCGCGCGGAAACCGAGCGTTATGGTCATTACAGTGTTGCTGGCGAACATGTATGGGAGCATCCATTCCTGTGGGGCTCGAAACGAACAGGACCTGATTTAGCGCGTGTTGGTCAACGTTACTCGGATGCTTGGCATGAAATGCATTTAATTAATCCGCGTGATGTCGTACCACAATCAAATATGCCTGGTTTCCCATGGTTAATGGACAATGTGTTAACCGGTGAAGACACGCAACGTAAACTTGAAATATTCCGCAATAATTTTGGTGTGCCATACACCGATGAAGATATTGCTGGAGCACAAGCAGCCGTTGCAGGGAAAACAGAGATGCAAGCATTGATTGCATACCTGCAATCACTGGGTCATGCATTTCGCTAAAAATGATTAAAAAAGCCTAGTTAGCTAGGCTCTAAAGCTACTGGAGGCTTTATGGATTTCGCAACGTTTAACGGGCTATATACACTGTTCCTAATCATCATCTTCGTTGCTTTGATATTTTGGGCATACAGTAAGAAACAAAAAAAAACATTTGATGATATCGCCAATTCTATTTTTGAAGAGTCACCGGACTCCGTTGATGATAATGGCGAGTACAATAAACAGTCAGGAGTTAAAAAATAATGAGCCTATTTTGGACCCTATGGATATCAGTTATCACGCTAGTCGTGGTTATCGGCTGTGCTATCCTGCTAAGACTTACTTCTAAAAATACCGTAGGTGTACCAGAGGGGGAACCAATGCCCCACACATTTGATGGTATTCAAGAGTTGAATAATCCACTGCCTAAATGGTGGGTAGGTTTATTTTGGTTCACCATTGTCGCCGCAATGATATATAGCATTGCTTATCCCACTTATACCGCCAACTATAATGGTTTATTGGATTGGACAAGTTCTGAACAAGGCGTAATGAACCCAGAAGAATCAGCTGCCCTTGCAAAAACATCACATTCACAATATCAGCGTGAAATGAATGCCGCCGAGGAAAAATATGGCAAAGTTTTTAAAGCACTAACTTACGATGAAACAGGTGCTTATAAAGATTTAACGGTGATTGCAGAAGATCCTGAAGCAATCAAAGTTGGACAACGCTTATTCTTACAAAACTGTGCACAGTGCCATGGTTCAGATGCACGTGGTAGTCGAGGTTTCCCTAACTTAGCGGATAAAGATTGGTTATACGGCGGTGATGCTGAAATGATTAAAACCTCGATTATGCATGGACGCGTGGCTGAAATGCCTGCATGGAAAGAAATATTAGGAGGTGACCAAGGCGTATCAACCGTAGCAACATATGTTCTACAATTAAGTGGCCGTCGTGTTAATACGATTGAAGCGCAAGCAGGTAAAGAGAAGTTTGTACTTTGTGCAGCTTGTCATGGCCCAGATGGCAAAGGGTCGAAGGTTTTTGGTGCACCAGACTTAACCAATAGAATATGGTTATATGGTGGCTCGCGTAAAGCAGTTGAAGACAGTATTGCTAATGGTCGTAACGGCGTCATGCCTGCTTGGTCTAAAATCTTAGGGGAAGATAAGGTTCACCTTCTCGCCGCCTTTGTTTATTCTCTTTCTTTAGATAAATAAACAACAGGTCAACAATACCCGTTGCCATTCTAGGCAGAGAGCTGAATAACACGTTGTTAAATGCTCGCATTTAACAACGTCGAGAGAGGCTCATGGCGTTAATCAATCGTAAGACAACGAATATATTTGTCTTACGATTTGTGCTTTGGATCAGTGAGGTCTGCACCTTGCCACATAACTATAAAAAAGCCTCATTTTCCGAGGCTTTTTTATAGCAAAATAATGTTCAAAATGATAAATTCCTTTTTCTTTTCCTAGGTGGTTTAAAGTCAATATGGTAGATGACAAAAAAAGTTGGTTCAAACAGTTTTGGCCGTGGTTTTTAATTGCCTTACCAATGTTCGCCGTTGTTGGTTCACTGAGCCTTGTTTTCACTGCAGTGAAACATCAACCTGATATGGTCATCGATGACTATTACACTGCAGGTAAAGCAATCAATCATGATTTTGCACTGATTAACCGTGCTAAAGCACTTAATATTCATGCTTCCATAAAACAATTAGATGACGAATTAATTATCAGTTTCTCAGGCATTGAAGAAAAAAGTTCGATATCACTCTCCTTGTTTCATTCAACACTCGCAGCCCGTGATATCTCTGCGATGTTAACCGCAGATGCAAATGGAGATTATCATTTCCAAAGTGATCAGGATCTACACGGGAAATGGCGAATACGTATCGAACCCTTTGATAAAAGTTGGCGCTTACAAAAAACAATTCAATTACCTCAAGAAACATTTAAATTATAATGAAAGGTGAGGTAAATAATACAACACACTGCTTTCACTGCGGAGAGTTGAACCCCAGTGAGCGCTTTTTTTATGTCATGATTAAAGATGAAAAAAAGCAGATGTGTTGTCCTGGTTGCGCAGCGGTTGCGCAAACAATTGTTGATAGCGGTTTAACCTCTTATTATGACCACCGTAGTGAAAGTGCCAGCAAAGCTTCACCATTAATACCCGAACAATTAACCCAACTCGCACATTATGATCTTGAGCAGATTCAAGAGGATTTTGTTAAACAAACAAATGAAAACCTCCACGAAATTACGCTCACCATTGAAGGTATCACCTGTGCGGCTTGTGCATGGCTTATTGAGAAACAACTCCGTCAATTACCTGGTTTACAGTTTATTAATGTTAATGCCACCCTGCATCGTGTTGTTATTCGTTGGCAAAAAGATCAACTCAAACTCAGTGTTATTCTTACCGAAATACATAAAGTCGGTTACAAAGCGTATCCATTCCAAATAGATCAACAAGAAGCATTCTATAAACAACAGGCAAAGTCATACCTACGCCGGTTAGGTCTTGCGGGTATTGTCTCCATGCAGGTAATGATGTTTGCCATCGCTCTTTATGCCAATTTTTTTTCTACCATGGAAGCAGAGTTTATTCATTATTTCCGTTGGGTAAGTTTTATACTTGCAACGCCAGTTTTATTGTATAGCGCACAGCCCTTTTATATCAATGCATGGCGTAACCTGCGCCACCGTACTTTAGGCATGGATATTCCCGTTTCTATCGCATTACTTGGCGCTTATTGCGCATCAGCTTATGCCACCATAACCTCTACTGGTGAAGTTTATTTTGAAGCGATATCAATGTTTACCTTCTTGCTGTTATTAGGCCGGTTACTGGAATTACGTGCGCGCCGCAAAGCATCAGAGAGTAGCAGTAATTTACTGCGTTTATTGCCCGCGATGGCAACTTTAATTGCAGTGAATAAAGAATCGATTGTCGCGGCAAAAACACTGAGAAAAGGGCAAATAATTCTGGTCAAAGCGGGTGAAACGATCCCTATAGATGGTACTATTTTAACGGGTATCAGTAATATTGAAGAGTCAATGTTAACGGGCGAACACTTGCCCGTCCATAAAGCAGAAAATAACTCGGTATTTGCTGGCACAGTTAATCTCACCAGCCCGCTTACGATACGTGTTGAAAAAACAGTACAGCATAGCTTGATTGCCGATATCATCCACCTACAAAATAGTGCACAACAAAATAAACCCCAGATTGAAGTGATCGCAGATCGGGTATCACGATACTTTGTTGGTACGTTACTTATCGTGGCATTGTGTACTTATATAAGTTGGCATTTTATTGATCCAACACAAGCCTTTTGGATCACTCTTTCCGTCTTAGTGGCAACCTGTCCTTGCGCCCTTTCCCTTGCAACACCCACTGCCCTGACCTGTGCAACAGCCAGCCTCAACAAACAAGGTATCTTGATTAAGCAACATCATGTATTAGAAACACTGAATAAAATAGATCATATAGTGTTTGATAAAACCGGTACCCTCACGCACGGTAATTTTGTCTTATTAAACAGCATAACGCACGCTAACTTTAACAAGCAGCAGTGCATTGATTTAGCATCGCAACTAGAAAAAGTATCAGAGCACCCTATTGCGATGGCTTTTAACAAACAACAAAAGCATCATGTCATCATTACTGATGTACTTAATATACCCGGCCAAGGTTTGCAGGCGATTTACCAAGGTGAACAGTTAAAATTGGGTCATGCACAATTTTGTAATATCAGTAACGTGCTTGATAGCAAAGAACTGGTTATTTATCTAACCTTATCAGAACAACTGATTGCCAGCTTTGAGCTCGGTGATACATTACGCAAAAGCGCGCAAGAGATCAGCCAATATTGTCACCAACAGCATATTGAAACAACGTTGCTAACCGGTGATATTTCCGTAAAAAGTGAGCAAGTTGCGACTCAGTTACAGTTAACCAATATGATTAAAGGTGTCACCCCCGCCGGCAAGCTAAGGCACTTACGCACCTTACAAGCATCACAAAAAATATTAATGGTCGGAGATGGTATTAATGATGCCCCCATATTAGCAGGTGCGAATGTGTCTGTGACATTAAGTAGTGGCACCGATATCGCAAAAAACAGTGCTGATGTTATTTTATTAGGTGAAGATCTCAACAAAATTGCTACATTACGCCACACTGCTAAAAAGACCACCACGATCATTAAGCAAAACCTTGCTTGGGCAATTGCTTATAATCTGATTATTGTACCGCTTGCCATCACGGGTCATGTTGCGCCTTATATTGCAGTATTGGGCATGTCATTTAGTTCCTTAGCGGTGGTCAGTAATTCATTACGTTTATTGAAATAAAGGTCTTATTATGGAAATCATCTATGTATTAATCCCCATTGCGATGGTTTTTGTTACGATTGCGATTGCAGTGTTTTTTTGGGCTGTCAAATCAGATCAATATGAGGATTTAGATCGGGAAGGAATTAATATCCTATTTGATGATGATTTAGAAAAAAAAACAGAGCATAAAAGCAATGATGATAAATGATTTTCTGGCTGCATTATTCATTGGTTTATTAGGTGCAGGACATTGCCTTGCTATGTGCTCAGGCATTGCCAGCGCAATCACCTTTTCAGCAGATAATAGCCAGAATAAAATACTCTCTTACATTTCCCTTCTCTTGTACAACCTGGGAAGGTTATCTAGTTACTCACTTGCAGGCGCTATTTTTGCAGGGAGTAGCAGTGCCTTGATTATTTTTTTTGGCGGAAAAGAAGCGCTTATTTACCTGCGTTTAGTGGCCGCTATATTAATGTTTTTACTGGCACTTTATATCTCACGCTTATGGTTTGGTTTATTAGTTTTAGAAAAAATAGGACAAACTGTTTGGTTATATATAAAACCACTGGCACAATATTTTTTACCCTTAAAACATCCTACACTCGCATTGCCACTTGGCTTTCTATGGGGATGGCTCCCCTGTGGGCTTGTCTATTCGACACTTTCATGGGCAGCAAGCAGTGGTAGTGCAGAAAATGGTGCGCTCATTATGCTTGGTTTTGGCATCGGCACGTTGCCTGCAATGTTAACGATTGGCTCACTTGCACAACAATTAAAATTCACACTTAATCATCAATATTTTCGAGTGTTCAGTGGATTATTACTGGCGACGTTTGCATTGCATACCTTCTACATTGCAATTCAACAACTTAATTAACAAATAATAAGTAAGCGCACCTACAATTTTATACGGAGGAATTTTCTTTAATCGTTAAGTTTGCTCAAGTGGTTCAAAGCACGTCCTTTTAATGTTAAAGTTGATATGAATCAAGAATCGGAAATAAAGCCTTATGGAAAAAAACAAAATCAGTCGCTTGCATGCTTCGAATTGTGTGATTAGCTGTCAAGATTGTAGTATCAGTCAATTATGTATCCCATATTCATTAAATGAAACTGAGCTAAATCGCTTAGACAGCATTATTGAACGTAAAAAACCGATCCAAAAAGGCCAAGAAATCTTTAAAGCCGGTCAGAATATGAAGTGCTTATATGCGATTCGCTCCGGTACATTAAAGTCCTATACGATCACTGAAGAAGGCGATGAACAGATCACCGCTTTTCACCTTGCTGGTGATCTCGTTGGTTTTGATGGCATCAGTAATGGCAAACATCCTAGTTTTGCTCAAGCACTAGAAACAGCAATGATCTGTGAAATTCCTTACCACACACTCGATACACTTTCTGCCAGTATGCCGAAGCTAAGACAGCAAATTTTACGGCTAATGAGCTCAGAGATAATTGGTGATCAAAATATGATTTTACTGCTCTCGCAAAAGAATGCAGAAGAGCGTCTTGCTTCATTTATTCATAATTTATCGATCCGCTTTGCCGCGCGTGGATTCTCTGCACGTGAATTTCGTTTATCAATGACCCGTGGTGATATTGGTAACTACTTAGGGCTCACAGTGGAAACTATTAGTCGTTTATTAGGGCGTTTTCAAAAGAGTCAGATGATTGCTGTAAAAGGAAAATATATCAGCATCTTAGATGAAGAAAAATTGTCAACGCTTGCTGGAACTAAAAAAAAGGTTAACACTGTAACAAAATAGCCTTTCAATTATAAAAAGGCTACCTATTTATCTCCTTTTGTTCTAAGTTATAGTTATGACAGTAACTTATTTATTTCCATAGGGGCAGGTTATGCTTAAATATAAAAATATTTTAGTTTTTATTGATCCAACCCAAGATTCTCAACCCGCATTAGCCAGAGCAAGTGATCTAGCAATGAAGCAACCAGGGACAATACTGACATTGTTCCTTTGCTGTTATGATCTCAGTTATGAAATGACCTCATTAAGTTCAAGTGATGAACGTCATGCAATGCAACGCATTGTAATTAAAGAAAATCAAGCATGGTTAGATGCCATTGCTGTGCCTTATCAAAATGAAGGTGTCACGATCAATAGTGTCGTCATTTGGCATCATCGCCCCTTCCAAGCAGCGATCATTGAAGTATTAAAAAATAACCATGATTTAGTGATCAAAGCGACCCACCCACATTCAAAATTAAGTGCTATTTTATTCACCCCAACAGATTGGAATTTATTGCGAAAATGCCCAGTCCCTTTATTATTAGTAAAATATAATAAGTGGCCCGATAAGGCTAATATTCTCTGTGCAATTGATTGTAAAAGTATGCAAGATAATGAACATCACCTGCTTAATCAGCAAATTATTGATGAAGCAAAAATGATGGCACGCATTATCAATGCGAATACTCATCTTGTTACTGCTTATCCAAGTCCACCGATGAATATAATGTTAGAACTACCAGAATTTGACCCGATTGAGTATGAAAAAGGATTGAATCAATACCATGAAAAAGTACTCTTAGAATATGCGCAAAACAATCAAATTGCAGCCACAGACACGCATTTAGTGCAAGGGTTACCAGAAGATGTGATCAGTAATGTGGCTAAAGAGATAGATGCTAAACTGGTCATACTCGGCACAGTGGGTACGTCAGGATGGACTGCAACACTGCTAGGGCAGACCGCAGAAGAAGTTATAGATCATCTAGACTGTGACCTTTTGGCATTAAAACCAACGGGTTACAAAAGCCCGATTACTTTATGAGAGAAACAATGAACAGATTAGTTGCAGGTGATAAAGCACCGCTTTTCACCCTACAAGATGACCAAGATAATAGTGTGTCATTAGCCGATTTGACGGGTAAAAAAGTACTGATATATTTTTACCCGCGTGCAATGACACCGGGTTGTATTACTCAAGCTTGTGGTTTACGCGATAGCCAAAGTGAACTTCAGAAATACAATACCGTGGTTTATGGCATCAGTCCTGATACGGTTAAAAAAACAGCTAATTTTGTTTTAAAAAAAGAGCTTAATTTTCCACTTTTATCGGATGTAGATCATGCCGTTGCTGATAGTTTTGGCGTTTGGGGTGAAAAGAAATTTATGGGGAAAACCTACGACGGTATTCACCGCATCAGTTTTTTGATTGATGAAAATGGACTCATTGAGCATGTATTTGATAAGTTTAAAACCAAAGACCACCATCAAGTGGTCTTAGCTTACTTACAAGGCGCATAGCGCGCTGTGAGTTTTCTTTGTGATTAATGAGTTAAAGTGCGTAGCCCTGTTGGGCCTTTCTTTTATTTTTTCGTCTGATGATTCCCCATTCACCTAAAACTAATGAGATTAAAACGCCTGTTCCTACTTGTGTTAAGAAAGACATATCTAAACCCGTTTCTGGTGTCCAGAAAAAAGTGATCACACCTAGGATTAAGAATATTGTTGGCACGTAACAGGCAAGCATCACCACAAAATCATTACCTTTCATTCTATACACGCGTGGTGTTTTATCTATTTTACGTAGTTTTAAGAACGCAGGAAACATAATGATGTAAGACATCAGTAGCGTGATTGCCCCCAAGCTAAATACATTCCAGAACAAATCTTCATTACCACCGATTGTTGCGATGATTGCATAAGCTATCATTATCACGGTAGATACAACACCATTCCAGATAGCAGCACCTTTAGCGACGCCATGTTTGTTAACACTAGCAAAGCTTTTTGGCATATCATCATTGAGTGCGGCATAACGTGCTACGTAGTTCACTCCAACAGACCAAGTGACAATATTAGAGATCAACGTAAACAAGAACAGTATACTTAATATTTCTACTAAAATACTAAGTGGTCCTGTATTGCCTAGCAGCAATGCCACCGACTCATAAACACCTGCGCTTGAATCTATTTCATCAACGGGGATAACGCTTAAAATGCCAAAGCTCGATAGAAGGTAGAAAAATGCGATAAGTAGCCCCCCAAAAATAGTTGCAGTCGGAATATCCTTATCTGGATTTTTTAACGAATCCGTCGCACCACCAACAACTTCAAAGCCGACTAGCCCAAATATTGCAACAGAAAGTAAACTAAGCCCAATATTAATATCAGGTATAAGGTCAGCCATAGTAAATGGATTTGCACTTACGTTACCAGTTACAATATGTACAATACCCGCAATACCTAATACGCCCATTACAACGACTTTACAAATTGCACCGAGTGTTGATACCCATTTACTATCTGCAATTGGCTTCAGTGATATCAATACTGCTAACCAACTCATGGCAATGGAGATAGCGGCTGTTTGCCAAGGTGAAAACTCAATACCAATTAGTTGACCTAAGACAACGGCAAAGAGGTAATAAACTGCGGGGATCCACAGTGCAAAGTTAATCCAATATATCCAAGCTGTTCTAGCTGCCCAAGTCCGTCCGTAGGCACGTTTTACCCAATCATAAATCCCGCCATCAGCTGGATAAGTAGTTGATAATTCAGCTGTGACTAAACCGTAAGGTAAGAAAAAGCAGACTAAGATAATAAGCCACCATATAAATCCTCCGGTGCCTGCAGATGCAGAGAGTGCAACCGTATCAATAACCAGTACGGTGCAGACCCCAAAGAGAATCGTTTCTGTTAAACCTAATTTTTTGCTGTCGTCATGCATTACTTAGTTCCTTGTAATGTTGGAATTTGTTGAGTAATACAATGAATATTACCGCCACCTAATAATATATTTCTTGCTTCTATCCCAATAACACTATGCTCAGGAAAAATTTGTTCTAGCTGTTGCTGCGCTTGTGAATCAGATTCAGAGCATAATTTAGGAAAAAGAATCAACTTATTAGTGATTAAAAAATTTGCATAACTTGCCGCTAAACGCGTACCTATTTGCCTATCCATGCCTTCACAATAATCGAATCCCTTACCTTCCTCTTCTGTTATTTTCAATGGTGTAGGTAAATTTAGTTTGTGAATTATGATGTTTCGACCTTGAGCATCTTGCTGACTTTCAAGTACCTTTAATGCGGCATTTGAGATAAGATATTGTGGATCATTAATATCATCTGTCCAGCTTAATACAACTTGCCCAGGTGCCACTACATGCATTAGATTGTCGATATGACCATTAGTATCGTCATCTGCATAAAGACCATTTTCTATCCAAATAACCTTTTCTGCTCCTAAATACTCTTTTAGATAGGTTTCTATTTCATCTTGGGTAAGATCTGGGTTTCTACTTGGATGTAATAAACACTCTTTCGTGGTGTAAATGGTACCTTCACCATCTGAATGGATAGATCCACCCTCTAGTACAAAAGGTGCTTTATAAATTTTATCACGGTAAATATTGGCAATTTTTGTTGCGATGGCATCATCTAAATCCCAAGGAAAATATAAACCATTAACTAATCCACCCCAAGCATTAAACTGCCAATCGATGGCACGACGTTCACCTTTATCATTAACTACGTAAGTAGGGCCCGTATCACGGAGCCATGAGTCGTTACTGCTCATTTCGATTAAGCGAATTTCAGGGTTAAGTTGGTTTCTGGCATTTTTAAATTGAGATGCAGATACACCTACAGAAACTTGTGTATAACGAGATATAGTATTGGCAACCTCAGCAAATGATTTTTGAGCTGGCTTTGCACCCCATTGCCATGTGTCTGTACGTTCTGGCCAGCCTAGCCAGATTTCATCATGCGCCTCATGTTCTCCTGGCATTCTAAAACCATCGACTTTTGGGGTAGAGCTAATTGTGTTCATTCCTTTCCCCTTATTTTTCCATCTAACGTCATAAGACGTTTATAGGTATTGGGTACTCTATCTCTAAATAGACCCCAGCTACGACGCTCAAAATCAATATTATCAAGGTCAAAGGTATGCATGATTACCCCTTGCGTTTCTTTATCCATCTCTTGAACCATTGCACCAGTGTGATCGGTAATAAATGAAGATCCAAAGAAAGTAATATTGGTATCACAGTTGGCTGCTTGCTCATAACCAATTCTATTTGAAGTAATGATTGGTATTTGGTTGGCAGCGGAATGTCCCTGCATAACACGTTGCCATTGTGGCTTTGAATCAAGATCTGGCTGTTTAGGCTCACTGCCTATCGCAGTTGGATAAAAAAGTAGCTCTGCTCCTTGAAGAGCCATATCTCTAGCGGCTTCAGGAAACCACTGGTCCCAACAAATTCCAACGCCTATTTTTGCGTATTTTGTTTGCCATACTTTAAATCCAGTATCACCTGGGCTGAAATAGTATTTTTCTAGGTAACCGTCGGTATCAGGTATGTGTGTTTTTCTATAAATACCTAATACTTCACCTGTCGCATCAATAATTGCAATCGAGTTATAACGAACTGGACCAGATAATTCGTAGAAACTGATTGGTATGACCACATCTAACTCTTTTGCTAATGCAGAAAATATCTGGATGGCTGGATTATTTTGAACATCGGTTGCAAGGGAAAAATGCTTGAGATCTATTTCAATACAAAAATAAGGTGTTTCAAACAATTCTTGTAATAAGATGATTTGTGCTCCTGCTTTAGCCGCCTTACGTACTAAATTTTCGGCTTGTTGCAGGTTATTCTCTTGGTCCCAGCTACAACTCATTTGTGTGGCTGCAACGGTAACTGTTTTCGACATAATAACTCCCTGTTTTGAATCAAGGAAATCTACCGTTATTTATCAATCATGAGAAATGGGTTATTATCATATATCTATGAATAAAATTCATAAAGGGGGTTAGATATCGATTTAAATCAGTTAAAAGTGCTAATAGCATTGGATGATGAAAGAAATATAACACGCGCCGCTACTAAACTTTTTGTTAGTCAGTCAGCGGTTAGTCACAGTCTGTCAAAACTTAGAGAAAGGTTTAATGATCCTTTATTCGTACGCACTAGGCAGGGGATGATGCCTACTGCTTTTGTGAAAAATATGCTGCCGAGTTTACGCCAAGGCATGGAAACCATTACGCGGTCTATCGCTATTGAAAATAGCTTTGATCCTGCCAATGATCCACATACCTTTTATATTGGTGCTTGTGATTATTTTGAATTTATAGCGATGCCTGAACTTACTGCGCGATGTACAAAAAACGCTCCTAATATTAGAATTTCAATTGATATCAATTCAGAACATATCAAGATGGAAAGAGTGGAGGGTGGGCATTTAGATCTCTATGTCGGAGTGGATAATATCCAACAAATTCCCAGGAACTTTAATCAACATCCTTGGATAACGGATAAGTATGTTGGGGTCGTGGCTCAATGGCGTGATATTCCGGATCGATTATCTTTAAATGCGTTTGCAGCAGAAAATCAAATCCATCTGCCTATTTCCAGTGGTGGTGCAGACGTGATAGATAATTGGTTGCATGAACAAAATTTATATCGAAATATTCAGATGATTGCGCAAAGTTATGCGGTAGGTGGGCTCATTAGTGCACGCTCCGGTTTGCTTTTTTGTGCCCCATTAAAGGTTGCAACTCAGTTGGTAAAAATGTTACCTCTAAAAATCATTGAGTTACCGGAGGGCATACCTTGTTTGTCGTTAAGCATCTTGAGTCACAAGCTGTATAACTACCATGGAAGTATTAAATGGTTGATAAAGCAAATACTCGAGATTAAGTAATTAATACTTCGTATAAATAATAAATTTTTATCGAGTAAAATGCTCAGGTAGTTAGGCATAAAATTGAATGTTAGTTATTCTGCGTGGAATTTTATAGCAAGCCATATTGATACGTCCACATCAACTGGTCTTAGCTTACATGCAAAGTGAATAACGCGCTGTGAATTATCACTATTAACGAGTTATCGCGATTAAGGTGATAACTCAGTTTCTCTCTCCCAGGCTTTTTGGTGATATTGATAAAGCTGATTAGATCCCAAATAATTCACTT
>JBAHZV010000010.1:0-11617 GCA_037132845.1 Psychromonas sp. | reverse complement strand
ACCTACTCTGCTTATTTTGCTTGTGGGCGCATATGTGGGAATAATAATACGTCACGAATTGTATGACGATCAGTGAATAACATCACTAAACGGTCGATGCCAATACCTTCACCTGCAGTCGGTGGTAAACCGTGCTCAAGTGCGATGATGTAATCAGCATCATAGAACATCGCTTCATCATCACCGGCATCTTTTTGTGCGACTTGATCCATAAAGCGTTGCGCTTGATCCTGTGAGTCATTTAGCTCAGAGAAACCATTTGCGAGCTCACGCCCACCCACAAAAAACTCAAAACGATCTGTAATGCTTGGATCTTCATCGTTACGACGCGCAAGCGGTGAAACTTCTGCAGGGTATGCGGTAATAAAGGTTGGTTGCATTAGTTTATGTTCAGCTGTCTCTTCGAATATTTCCGTTAATACTTTACCTGCACCCCAGCTGTCTTTTAGGTTAACGTTAAAGCGCTTAGCAACGGCTTGTAATCCTTCCATGCTATCTAACTCACTGGCTTCAATACCCTCATTATATTCAAGTACAGACTCTTTCATGGTCATGCGGATAAAGGGCTTACCGAAATCAAATTGATCCTCGCCATAATTGACAATAGTCGACCCTAATACGTTTTTAGTAATAGTGCGTAGCATATCTTCTGTTAAGTTCATTAAATCAATATAATCTGCGTAAGCTTGGTAGAACTCAATCATGGTAAATTCTGGATTATGACGTGTTGAAATACCTTCGTTACGAAAGCTACGGTTAATTTCGAAAACACGCTCAAAACCACCTACAACTAAACGTTTAAGGTTTAGTTCTGGTGCAATACGGAGGTACATAGGTAAATCTAAGGCATTATGGAATGTTTCAAAGGGTCTTGCTGTTGCGCCACCAGGAATCGCTTGTAACATTGGCGTTTCTACTTCCATGAAATCACGTTCAGTTAAGTAGTGACGAATAGCTGACACTATCTTATTACGCAAAATAAATGTTTTACGTGACTCTTCGTTAGCAATAAGGTCAAGGTAACGTTGGCGGTAACATGCTTCCGTGTCAGATAGCCCATGGAATTTATCAGGTAGCGGACGAAGTGCTTTGGTTAGAATACGAATGTCACTTGCTTTTACACTTAATTCATCAGTGTTGGTTTTAAATAAAACCCCTTGCACTCCAATGATGTCACCTAAATCCCACTTTTTAAATTCAGTGTTATAAAAACCTTCTGCTAAATTATCACGTGCGACATAAACTTGAATACGTCCGCCCATATCTTGGATCGTCGCAAAACTTGCTTTACCCATAATACGACGTGTCATCATGCGCCCTGCAATGGTCACTTCTATCGCTAACGCTTCTAATTCTGCTTTGCTTTTCTCGTCATATTTAGCATGTAGTTCATCAGAGATATTTTTACGGCGGAAATCATTTGGGAATGCTTGTCCCTTTTCGCGCATCGCATCTAGTTTAGCGAGACGTGCTGAGAGGATTTCATTTAGCTCTTCTTTTGGTGCTTCTGCTGGTTTTTTCTCTGACATGATAATTCCTATTTCTGTAATAATTTTTTAAACGGCACGCTAACGTACCAGAATTTTATAAGCCTGATTTCAGACTGGCTTCGATAAACTGATTAAGTTCGCCATCAAGTACCCTTTGTGGGTTGCGACTTTCAATACCTGTGCGTAAATCTTTAATACGTGCATCGTCTAATACATATGAACGTATTTGACTTCCCCAGCCAATATCTGATTTATTATCTTCGCTGATCTGTTTTTCGGCATTTTGAAGCTGCAATTCATGCTCATAGAGTTTTGCTTTTAACTGCTTCATCGCTTGATCTTTATTTTTATGTTGTGAGCGATCGTTTTGACACTGTACAACAATATTCGTTGGCACATGGGTAATACGTACGGCAGATTCTGTCGTATTAACGTGCTGACCACCTGCACCCGATGCACGATAAACATCGATACGTAGATCTGCGGGGTTGATTTTAATATCGATAGTATCTTCTACTTCAGGATAGATAAAAGCAGAAGCAAAAGAGGTATGACGTTTACCCGATGAATCAAAAGGAGATTTACGTACTAAACGGTGAACACCTGTTTCAGTGCGTAACCACCCATAAGCGTATTCACCGCTAAAACGAATCGTTGCACCTTTGATACCAGCAACATCACCAGAAGAAACTTCCATTAATTCGGTTTTATAACCGTTCGCTTCGCCCCAGCGTAAATACATACGCAGTAGCATATTGGCCCAATCTTGTGCCTCTGTGCCACCACTGCCCGATTGAATATCTAAGTAACAAGAGCAAGCATCATTTTTTCCAGAGAACATTCGACGAAACTCTAGGACTTGCAGTTTTTTATCTAACTCCTCGGCTTCACTTACCGCTTCATCAAAACTGTCTTGATCTTGCTCATCAACCGCCATGTCCACCAGCATCTGTACTTCTTCACAGCCAGTTTCTAGTGCATCAATTGTTTCAACCATTAATTCCAAAGCACTGCGTTCTTTCCCAAGTGCTTGCGCGCGCTCAGGTTCATTCCAAACTTCTGGTGATTCAAGTTCGCGACTAACTTCTTCTAAACGTTCAGATTTCGCATCATAGTCAAAGATACCCCCTAAGCAACTCTGCGCGCTCAGTAAGGTCTTTTACTTTATTTAAAACGGGATTGATTTCAAACATCAATTATCTCTACAGTTTTGCTATAAAAAGAGGCGAATTTTAACCAATCTAAGCGCAAATATATAGTGCGACGGAGAAATAAAGCGAAGTTTAAAGCAATTAAATAGCTGAATACTGGCGAGGCTCTTTTTTATTTGGCGAAGAAACAAGAGACTAAGTTAGCAGGAACTTCATTTTTTATTATCATAAAATGTTTAATACTTATTTTAAATCAAGGTTGTAGGATGTTTTTATATTTTTTTCTTTCTATTTTTAGGTGCACTGAAAAAGCGCCACAGTGAAAGTGTTAAACGATGATAAGGCGTTTTTCCAACAAAGAGCCCTCCCTGAGAAACGTCATTTTATCTTATAAAATAATGGATCCCAGCAAGGTTTTATAACGAGTAACGAAAATTTTAATTTTAAAGCATAAAAAAAAGACTTTTTATTACTTTATTAGGTGCAATTTTTTATGAATACAGTAGAGTGAATGCCCACTTGTCATTTGCTGAATATTTATATTTTTTGAATGATAAACAAAGTTTGCCTCGACCCGATACAGGTGGAGAGCAACGCAATTAACCAATTGTAATGAAAGGAAGACAAAGTATGGAAATGTTATCTGGCGCCGAAATGGTTGTTCGCTCTCTACAAGACGAAGGTATTGAACATATTTTCGGTTACCCTGGTGGTTCTGTTTTAGATATCTATGATGCGATTTTTCAATCGGATAAAATTGAACACTATTTAGTTCGTCATGAGCAAGCAGCCGTACACATGGCGGATGCTTACTCTCGTGCCACCGGTAAAGTCGGTACTGTTTTAGTCACCGCAGGCCCTGGCGCAACCAACTGTATTACAGGCATCGCGACTGCCTATATGGACTCTATCCCGCTGGTGGTTTTATGTGGTCAAGTGCCAACTCACTGGATCGGGGATGATGCTTTCCAAGAAGCGGATATGATCGGTATTTCTCGACCCGTTGTAAAACATAGCTTCTTATGCCGCACCGCAGAAGAGATCCCAATTGCCATTAAAAAAGCATTTTATTTAGCAGCGACGGGTCGCCCAGGTCCTGTTGTGATTGATCTACCAAAAGATGTGCAAAACCCGTTGTTTAAGTTCCCTTACGAGTATCCTAAAAGTGTTGAGCTACGTTCATACCACCCAACATTAAGCGGCCATAAAGGACAAATAAAACGTGCATTAAGCGCTTTGTTGAGTGCTAAAAAACCAGTGTTATATGTCGGTGGTGGGTCTATTATTGCCAATGCATCAAAACAGATTTTAGCACTTGCAGAAAAATTAAATTTACCTGTTACTAATACCCTAATGGGTCTGGGTGCATTTCCAGGTCAACACAAACAAAATATTGGCATGTTAGGTATGCACGGTACTTATGAAGCCAACATGGCCATGCATAATGCGGATCTTATTTTTGCCGCTGGGGCGCGTTTTGATGATCGTGTGACCAACAATGTTGATAAGTTCTGCCCGAATGCAAAAATTATGCAGATAGATATCGACCCAACATCTATTTCAAAAAATATTCATGTTGATTTACCTATTGTTGGCTCAGTTGAAATAGTATTACAACAGATGTTGGATCTACTTGATGAAACGCAACACAGTAATGATAGCGACAGTATTGAGCTCTGGTGGGATGATATTACTGCTTGGCGTGCGAAAAACTGCTTGGCTTATGAAACATCAGATACACATATCAAACCACAACAAGTGATTGAATGTTTATACAAGGTTTCTAAAGGTGATGCGATTATCACCGCTGATGTTGGCCAACATCAAATGTTCGCTGCTTTATATTATCCGTTTAAAGAGCCTCGTCAGTGGATAAATTCCGGTGGTTTAGGCACCATGGGCTTTGGTTTGCCAGCGGCCATTGGTTGTAAGATTGCTTTCCCTGATCGTCCCGTGGTCTGTGTCACTGGTGATGGCTCTATTCAAATGAATATTCAAGAGCTCTCTACTTGTATGCAATACAAAATTCCCGTGATTATTTTAGTCTTAAATAACCGCTCTTTAGGGATGGTAAAGCAGTGGCAAAAAATGTTTTATGGTGGTCGTCAGTCTCACTCGTACATGGACAGTGTTCCTGATTTTGTTAAGTTATCAGAGGCTTATAGTCATATTGGCATCCGAGTTGATACAATTGATGAGCTTGAACCTGCATTGGTACGTGCATTTGAACTAAAAGATCGTGTGGTTTTTATTGATGTCGCGATTGATCCTGAAGAACATGTTTATCCGATGCAGATTAAATTTGGTAGCATGAACGATATGTATTTAAGTAAGACGGAGAAAACCAATGCGTAGTATTATTTCTGTATTATTAGAGAATGAGTCAGGAGCATTAGCGCGGGTTGTTGGTTTATTTGCACAACGTGGTTATAACATTGAGTCATTAACGGTTTCTCCCACTAACGACTTAACATTATCACGCATGACCATTACGACTGAAGTTGATTGTTCAGCAACGTTAGAACAGATGATGAAACAACTTCATAAATTAGTGGATGTATTACGCGTTTCTGAATTAACAGAAGGCTCGCACGTAGAACGCGAGTTGATGTTAGTTAAAGTACGCACACCCAATAATGATATACGTCAAGAGGTTAAGCGTAGTGCTGATATTTACCGTGGGCAAATAGTAGACATCACACCTAACCTTTATACTATTCAATTAACTGGGACTTGCACTAAATTAGATGCTTTTTTAGCGACAATTGATGAAAATAGTGAGATTGTTGAAGTTGTCCGTTCCGGTGTCTGTGGTATTGCACGTGGCGAAAAAGCACTGCGTGGTTAACCGCCACAGCATCACTTTAATAGCAAAGTTAAACGTGTTTTAGCTTTGCATTTTTATTTTTAAGGAGTGTTATGTTTGAATTAGCGGCACTGTTGTTATCGGCATTTGTCCTTTTTATGTTTGGTATCTCTGTCATTAGTTTAAGCGTGATAGGGCTGATACTGGTGCTTAGTTTTATTTTATTAAGCACTATTTCTTTCATTTTTAAATTTGGCGTTTGGATATTACTGGCGATTGGCCTTTATTATTATTTTTTCAAACGACAGAGCCAAAACTGACAAGAGGTAAGGATAGATTAGATGCTTTCAGTGGTACTTTTGTTTATTAACCAAGTTAATACTGCAATATTTAGTAGCACTCACTTATAAATAGAAGGGCATCACATTAAGTTAACGCTTTGTTTTAATATTATTGATGAAATTATTGATGAAATTATTGTTGAAGCGCCGATTGAAAAAATGACCACACAAACCATGAAGTACTACCACTAACAAATGGAAAATATGATGAAAAAGAAGTTCTGTGCAATTGCGCTTATTGCTACCTTTAGCATGCCACTAATGGCTGATTTTTTAGGTGTCTATGCGGGTATTGATTACCGTACAATAGAAACGAGTGTCGATGACAATGGATCAGGATTTGAAGATAGCAATAACCTTTCTGGTTATCTTGCCATTGAGCACTTTATTCCATTAATACCGAATGTGAAATTAAAATACGCCGATTTAACTTCAGAAAGCTCATCAACATCAAATGACGCGTCAAGTTCAGTCATCAACACTATTTTATATTATGAACTTTTTGATAATGATCTCTTTGAACTTGACTTGGGTTTAGCTTATTCACGTTTAGAAAGTGTGCGTGATCAAAGTGCGGATATAGCACAAGCATATGGTGCTGCTAAAGTGCATCTGCCTGGAATGGGAATGCATGTTTTTGCCGAGGTGATTTCTGGTTCATTTAGCGATGATGAAGCATCGGATGCAACGCTTGGTTTAGCCTATACCTTTAATCCTGATTCACTATTGATAAACCTATCTGTTCGGGCTGGTTACCGATATCAGGAGATAATAATTGATAATGTTAACCAAGAGAGTAAAGGTTTATTTGCTGGATTAGAAGCTCATTTTTAAGGCTTAATAGCGAACAAACAAGGTGGTTATAAGCTTTGTTTGTTCTACCTCTTGATTGGTAATAGGCATAGATGAGAGTATTAGAGGCAAGTGCGCTGTATTGTATTCATTAATAAAAACAAAACTATTTTTTAGCTGTATTTCAAGTTGCACCAATAAAATCAATGAGATACAGTTAGAATAATAAGTCGTTTACTGAGTTGTTATACAAATATTTTAAATTTTTAGTAAATCAACTTTGTTTATTAGTTGTTCTTCGTTAATATCGCATAACTTACATTATCTAACGAAAGAGAATACTTTGAACGACATACCCACTAGCGCATTATTAATCACACTGGTTATTTTGATTATTATGTCTGCTTATTTCTCTAGCTCAGAAACCAGTATGATGTCGCTAAATCGTTATCGATTACGCCATCTTGCCAACGATAAAAATAAAACGGCGATGCGCATTGAAGCACTGCTCAGTAAACCCGATCGATTAATCGGTTTAATTTTAATTGGTAATAACTTAGTTAATATTTTAGCTTCTGCTTTAGCAACTATTTTAGGGCAAAGGCTTTTTGGCGATGCCGGTATTGCAATGGCAACGGGGATATTAACCTTGATTATTCTTGTTTTTGCCGAGGTTACACCAAAAACATTAGCGGTGTTATACCCTGAAAAAATAGCTTTTCCAAGCTCTTATATATTATTGCCCCTACAAAAGATACTCAGCCCACTGGTGTGGTTCATAAATGGTCTTTCCAATGGTCTATTACATTTATTTGGTATTAATACTGTCCATAAAAATGATAATGCGCTGTCAAGCGATGAACTGCGCTCAGTGGTTAATGAAGCAGGATCGATGATTCCAGCACATCACCAACAGATGCTATTAAGCATTTTAGAACTTGAAAAAGTAACGGTTGATGAAATTATGATCCCACGTAATGAAATTGCAGCCATCGATATTAATCAAGATTGGGATAAAATTTTAAAGCAGTTAAAACATAGAACGCATACCATGACACTCTTGTATCGAGATACGATTGATGATGCAATTGGTTTTGTTCATGCTCGAGATTCTCTGATTATTCTGCTCAAGGAAGATTTTACTAAAACAACGTTACTGCGCAGTGTCCGTGAATTATATTTTATTCCTGAAGGGACTCCGCTTAATACTCAGCTAATTAAATTTCAACATAATAAAGAGCGTATCGGTTTAGTGATAGACGAGTATGGTGATATTCAAGGGCTAGTGACGCTGGCTGATATTCTTGAGGAGATCGTAGGAGACTTTACCACTACCAATGAACCAACTAGTTCACAAGAAATCCATAAGCAAACGGATGATTCATACATTATTGAGGGCAGCTTAGGTATTCGTGATATTAATAAAGAAATGGGGTGGACACTGCCTACTGATGGTCCTCGTACATTAAATGGTTTGATTTTGGAGCATTTAGAAACAATTCCAACGGGGAAAATGGGCACCCGGATCTGTGGTTATCCAATGGAAATATTAGAGGTTGAAAATAACATGGTTAAATTAGTGAAGGTGATGCCACATCTCTACAGTGAAGACCATAAAAGTTAATCGATTACTGGTCATCAGTCGCTAAACATACTGATGACCAAATAAGACTACAGTTGCTTCAATTGCGCATCACTGAGTGCGATATCATCATTTTTATTCACACCAATGCCGGCATCAATAATAGCTTGTGCAATCTGTTTCGCTTCATCTAATGAGTGCATTAAGTAAGTACCACATTGATATTCATTTAACTCTGGAATTTCATTTTGCGTTTTCACTTTTAATACATCTTGCATGGAAGCAATCCAAGCAACGCCCACTTCAGCTTCTGTTGGTGAGCCAATTAAACTCATATAAAACCCTGTACGGCAACCCATTGGAGAGATATCGATGATCTCAACATTGTCACCGTTAAGATGGTTGCGCATAAAACCTGCATACAAATGTTCCAGTGTATGAATCCCCTTTTCTGATAAAATGTCTTTATTTGGGGCAGTAAAGCGTAAATCAAATACAGTAATCGTGTCTTTATTTGGCGTTTGCATTTTTTTAGCAATGCGTACCGCAGGCGCATTCATGATCGTATGATCCACGGTAAAGCTATCTAATAATGGCATTTTATTCCCTCTTTATAATCGGTAGCGGAAGAATGCTCTCCACAACCTAACCTGAATATTAGTTTTGATTACGAGTTTGTATTCATCAGCTAATACTTTCTAATTGTTATATTTTATATCTATTCTATATCTATTTTACATCTATTTTAAATTGTTACGTGAAAAATAGTCTCCACAACCAGCTCGAGTCTAAGTTGTCTTGGCAACCGCGTAATTGCCCTGCGAATTTTTTAGATCGCGCATCAACTTTTCGGGAGACTTTAATTAACCAAGGTTTTTTATTGTAGCTCTTTTTTTTGTAACCGCCCCAGCCTTCATGATAATTGAGATACTGCCCGTAAGCATCCCACTTGGAAACACCATTTATTTTCTGTGTTTTATAAGTAAACCAACCCATAAAGTCAATCGCATCATCAAAATCATCGCGGCTAGACCAGTGATTATCTGTTTCACGTTGATAATCGTCCCAAGTCATGGTTTTTGCTTGTGCGTAACCGTATGCATCACTTGCGCGACCAATAGGAATAAACCAAAAATATTGCATCGGTGGTCTGGCATCATGCTTAAAACTACTTTCTTGATACATCATCGCTATTGGGACATGAATAGGTGTTCCCCATTTTTCCGTCATATTTTTAGACGCTTCATACCAGTCACGATGCTCAAAAAATATTTCACAAATATTATCTGGGTTTTGAGGGGGGGGTGTTGCACAGCCCGCTAAGATTAACAGCGTAAAAAGAATAATTAACTTTTTTTGTATTATCATGGTCGTTGATTCCAAGGGCAGGCAGTGCAACCTGATGGTTTATAATAATTAGGGATTTTAGAGAAAAATCATTGATTTAATCTTTCACTAAATAAGAGCGTTTATAGTTTTTCGGCATTGCTAAAATAATGCTTTAAAAAGTCATCAAAGTTTAATTGATCAGATTGTGCAATTTGTTGTTGTTTTTCAATTGAACGCTGCTTTTGTGATGCAAAATCTTGCTCGGACCATATTTGATAAGGTTGCTCAATAAGCGCTTGTTTATATTGCTTAGAGAGGTTTAATGCCAGTGGTCCATTATCGGAGTCTCCCTGAATAAGCGAATCGAGAATACGTGCAGAGGTCGTTAATTCGGGGGCAGCAAAGCGTGGCGCAATATGAGAAATGGCCTCTTTATAACGTTCTTCATTGGTGCAGTCATCTAACACCACGGCTAATGCTTTTAGCTCATTGGTCAGCCATTCACCCCATTGAGCGATTGAATGAGTTTGCCCATCAATTTCTAACTGTAATTTAGGATCGCGACCGGCGGTGACAATGGCGCTTAAATTTTTAGAGAAATGCTGTGATTGTGATGCAGAAATGTTTTCAGAGGGCTTAATTGCACACCAAGTTAAAAATAAATCTAAGAAGTTAACTTGTTCTTCAGTAATACCGACCTTAGAGAAAGGGTTCACATCTAATGAACGGATTTCAATATATTCTACACCACGAGCATTCAGTGCTTGCGAAGGCGTCTCACCTGCTTGTAATACACGTTTAGGACGGATAGAGGCATACAATTCATTCTCAATTTGTAATATATTATCATTAAGTTGAATATATTTATCGCCCTCTTTAATACCGAGCGCTTTAAATTCAGGCGATTTTTTATATAACGCTTTACGCACTGAAGTAATATAATTTTCAACACTGTTGTAACAGATATCTAAGGATGATTGCGCGCTATTGGTATAACCTAAATCACTTAACCGTAATGAGGTTGCATAGGGTAAATAGATTGTCCCTTTGCCAACTTGCTGAAATGCTAAATTCGTTTTTTTACCCTGCAAGAATGATTTACATAATGACGGTGATGCACCAAACAGATAAGGAATAACCCAACCATAACGGAAATAGTTTCTTACTAGCCCTAAATAACCCGCAGATTGTGCATCTCTACCAGTCAATGGTGATTGATGTATTTCGCTCCATGTATCCCAAAAAGAAGCAGGTAATGAAAAATTATAATGCACACCAGAGATAATTTGCATCATGCTACCATAACGATTTTTTAACCCTTGGCGATAGGCTGTTTTCATCTTACCAATATTAGAATCACCGTACTGTGCAAGTTCAACTTCACCTTCACTTTTGACAAAACAAGGCATACTAATTGGCCATAATGTTTCATCATTTTCTAAATGTATCGCCGCGTAGTGATGAATATCATTAAGATAATCAAAAAGCTGATCAACATTTTTTGCAACTGGGGTGATAAATTCTAATAAACTTTCTGCAAAATCAGTGGTAATGGAGTCATGGCAAAGCGCACTACCAAAAGCATAGGGGTGGCTTGCTTGCGAAAGTTGACCATTTGGTTTCACACGTAATGCCTCACGTTCAATACCACGACCAAAACCGATCAATGCATGCGACTGCTGTGAAATTATAGTTAAACGTTGCTGGAAATCGAAAGACAAGAGCAAACCCTTTAAATAATCAAAAGAGATAGCAGAATACCTTAAAAAAGGCGCAGGTTACAAGTTACTTGTTGATAAAATAGAGTGTAGAGACAATGACTAAGACCAACGTATTGCTTTACCGCTGGCGATAAAGAGTAACGATTTTAAAATAGAATTTTTTAGCCAACCCACAACAAGCGGTAATATATCACCCATAATAGGTAAGCAACTCAATAATAGTACATAAGTCCCGTGTTTTTGACCGCAGTGTATTATTTTTTGATGCTTATACCAAAGGAACTAAAAAGGTGATCACCCTCGCTCGTTTAAATCAACCTTAACTGCGTTGTGAGTTTTGAAGTGAGGATAACTATCTCCTGCAACTCACGCCTTGTTACCGTTAATTTATCCTTCGCAATCATT
>JBAHZV010000143.1:0-20463 GCA_037132845.1 Psychromonas sp. | reverse complement strand
AAAACCTGGATTTATCATAGTGCGTGCTGGGCGTACCGTGAGTTGCCACTGCTCGATGTTATCTCGGGTATAAGCCGTCTTGACAATTTCACCATTGCTCATGGTGAGCTCGTAAATGCCAATATTAAGAAATAGTTTTTTCCCTTCTGTGTTAGTGACGGTAAAGACTCCTTCACTGTTGATATCAGCAACACGAAACATAGAATTAATTTGAATAGCCTTGGCGGGTTGAATATTAATAAACAAACCTAATACAGTGACTAAAGCGCATTTAATATTAAGCATCGTTATCTGCCTCATTTTCTATAGTAGTAAGCAAATTTAATCCGTTGTCTCTGATTAATACATAAGCATCTAACTCTTGTAGCAACTGACGTTTTGCTGATGTTAAGTTAGTATCCGTTACATAAATATACTGCTCACCGGCAACGGTAACACTGGTAAATATGATATTTTGACTATTAAGACGGGTGGTCACGCTTTTCGCATTTTTGCCAACGCTATACTGCCCGAGATAGACTAACACCTGATTTTTATTCTCACCTTCTAACAGATAAGAGCTTTTTCGCCACTTATTACGCCCCTTTTTCTTCAAGCCAGGTAAACAAAAACCCTTAAGAATAGTAATCTTAGTGGCATTTTCCTTTGCCTTACCTTCGTAGATACACAACCCCTTACGAGAGATCAAATGGAAATCAGTGTTTTTACGATAATTAATCCTAAACACACCATCATCAGACAGAGGTTCGGCGCTAATACAAGTATCACCGAGGCATTGCACCCTCGTGATGGGATTGCCGAAAATATCATCCAATATCACAATCTGACTGGCTAGTTCAATCACATCTGCAGAAACATTAAAGACGGTACCAGGATGGCTGAATCGGTGATCACGACTTCTCTTTATCTCAACATTATTGCCCGAGACATCGAAATCAAAGTCAAATGCCGAGTACTCTTTTAGTGTTAACAAAGAAGACTCATCCGTGACGGTCACGCTACGGTTGTAATGTCCGTCCTTACTCAGTCCAAGTTTTAACTCGGGAGAATAATCTTCGTCTTCAGTTAAGGCTGTGATTTGGGCATAACTTAGTGACTTATCTTTGCTAAATGACAGGCCGCTAGATGATAATACTTGCGTATTATTAAACCCAGCAGACAGTATCTTCTGTCCCTTATCGTTGCTATAGCCGTAGCTATTTACGGTGAAATAGTCATTGCCCCCGGAAGCGGTTGCTGATAAATCGCCCATCACAGAATGATCACTGTACACATGTGTTCCTGCCGAAACATTACCACTCCAATGATGACCTCGGTAACTGCCTTTCAGGTAATTATCATTACGATCAAAGCCATCCTGATCAACATACACACTAGCCTGAACCGATACGCCACTGTCGCCGAATGGCATGGACCAATTGATTGAAAGACGAGAGTCGGCATCGGCAACATCGTTATCTATATATTCTGCATTAATACTCAAGGTGCCAAGTTCAAAATGTTTACTTAAACCGCTCGTCAGTGACCAAAATGTAGATTTGCTGTCCGCCATGCTATTAGTGACATCATTAGAGGTATAATAAGCAACTCGCAAAAAGGTATTAGCCCCCATAATCTGATTTGATATACCAACACCAATATCTTCAAAATATTGCAGACCATAGAAGTGACTGGCCATACGATACTCAGTATTTTGAGCATCGTAATCATAACGGCGATAGTCAATAAACAGTCTGGAATAAGACAAACTGCCTCTTTGATAGAAATCATCCGCATGGAGAAATTTGCCGTAAATATAATTAAAACTCAGGTCCTCACTAAAGTAATAACTTCCACCGAGTTGTATATACTGTTCATCTGCCCCTATGGTTACAGCCCCACCGAACAGTAGCGCTTCGTTAAACCGATACGTGCTACTTGCCTTTATAATATTTCGGTCAAAATCATGATAACTTGTGGCCAGTAAACCTTGATTCAGATAATCAACTCTCACCTCTAATTTTTCTAAACGACCTGCCCCGAAAACATAATCAAATTCACCAACAGGAATTGAGAATTGGTTATTATTCACCACTTGGCGCTGCTCAGTCAGCACCGTACTTCCAGAAACCTTGAGGATTAATGTAATGTCATAGACCCCCTTGGGTAGGTCTTCGTAGCTAAGAAATTGTTGTCCTTCATCGACAACCTGAGATAAGATAAGCCGATCCTCTCGGTAAACCTCTAATTGGCCAAGCTGTGGCACATAGAAATAAATACGCTGTTGGCTCTCAGCGCTACCCTTAATCAAATTTCTGCTCGATCCGATAAAAATCCCGTCCAGATTCATTCTGGCTCCCGTATTAAACAAATCCGTCGAGTTGAATGATAAGTTATATCGACTGCGCCCAGCTTGTAGGGTATGACCAGAAAAACCAGCGCTATAAAGGGCAGTGTAAAGGTCAAACTGATTATCGGTCGTCATATATTGACTGTCTAGTGTGACATAACCAAGTGGCAGCCCCATTGTGGTGTAGTTCGACATGGATCCGCTATTTCTACCATCAAAGTCGCTATGACCATACAGATGAGTCCAGTTAATCAGCGCGTTACTCGTACTAAAGGCACTTTGATATTCAACCCCTGTCTGTTGGGCTTTTACCAAGCGTGATGGCACAAAAATGCGTAGCTGACCATAATCAAAATCAAAGACATAACTGGCACTGTCACCCTGTGGAGTGACCAAACAGCGAGTTATATTACTGGTACAGCTGTCATCGGTGGTAACTCCGGTAAGCAACTGATCAAGAATAGTATTCACCGCATCAGGTTTAATCTGACTCGCTAGCAGATAAGCTTTAAGTTGTATAAAGGCGGGATTTTCAAGTTCGATGTGAAAAGTATCATAACTTGTAATACCTTTTACTGAGATACTGTTATCATTTCCAACCACAACAATATTTATTTGTTGAATGGCCTCATCAAAAAAATCGGAAAACTCATCAGGAAAAGACTCGGTACTCGCCAAAGCACCAGTAACGCTACAAATGGTTAAAGGTAACACCATCAATAAATTTGTTTTTAAGTGACTCACAATACTAAACTCGCCAGAATATTAAGAGATCCGCTACATTGTTGGCTATTATCAGTTTGTAGTAGGTCAGGATAAATAAGCGTAAATTGATGCCAACTGCTTCTGATATCATCATCCGAATCTTGAAATGACAGCTCACCTGTCAAATCATTATCTAACTTTATATCGTCAAACAAAATATCGACATCAATTGGTTTGCTATCACACTGATGTTCTGAGCCCATTAACTCTATTTTATAACCTCCAGTACTTGATACAGGACTGGAAAGTGTAAATCCCATATTCAAGTCGAGGAAACTTTCTTTTTCAGCGCTATAGATAGCGGTATACATATCATGATCTGCTTCAATAAAAAGTTCAGCAGAATTACTATTCTTGAAAATATTTACCTTAACGCTAACATTTTTAGTCACCACAGCATCAGCAGAGACTGTGAAAAGAGCTAACAGACATATCAATAAAATCAATTTCATCCTACACAAAACCTCTTAGATGCCGTTAACATTAAAATAATTGCTTTATTCTAGTTAAAATCGGCTACAAGACATTTTGTCTGATATCCGATTAGACCCATAGTTAGCCAGTACAATCTCAATATTTATTAAGATTGAGTTGGCTTTAATTGAGATTATATAGCTTCAGTAGAAACCAGCAGTGTAGCCTGAACAACAACAGCGTCACCTTCATTCGCTTTAAGAGCGTGACCATCAACTAGTGTCAGATAAGTCGATTCAGTTGTTAGGTTTGTCGTTGATTCTCCTTTTACAATGGCAGAGCCATCGGTATTAATAACAAATTGTCCATCCCTATCTTCATGCATTAAACTACTACCCACTGCATAGGTTAGATGAGTCAGTGTGTAGTAATAATCAACGTGCTCATCTTTTTTATAGGCAGCGTCTGCAGAAGCATCATCTTCAACATGAACGACGTCAAAAGCCATCTCACTAGATGTCGCGATATTATATTCGCCAGTAGCCACACCTGTTGCACTGAAAACAATTGTACCTTCTGTATGAGGAACATTACCGGTATCAATTATTTTTATGACGCCATCACTTGTGTTACTTGTAGGGATACTACCAACCCACTGAAAATTACCTGTTGCATCAGCCATTGCATTAGCTGATAACATTACGAGTGCACTTACTGTTGCTATTTTGCATACTTTTTTCATATTTTAGCTCCGAGGGATTAATCATCTTTTCTTAGGTCCGAATGTTATACGGCTTAATTATTGTACAACCAAATCGCTTAAATAATACCCACAAACCGATGGGATATTGAGCGCCAATGCAGTGTGCTTATTGTCAATTTAAGGTAAACTTATATTTTTGATCCAAGTAATGAGCAGCACACCACAACGATCGAATTTTAATTATTTACAAGTCAAAGTGTTAAGTTATGTATCAACTTAATTACCTTTACTTATTTAAAATAATGGCAATTGATATTTTTAGTTTACTTTGATGTTAATTTAACAGCGGTTTAATGTTAAATTAATGTAAATTTACATTAATTTACATTAATTTACATTAATTTACACTGGCTTGTATTACCTCAATGTTAATGTTAATTTTAACTTTATTAGACACTGCTTTCTCAATTTCTGCCGAACAATGACAAAGTAAAAGCAGGTTGTTTTTTTAAATGCTTTTCTATGATCAGATGCCATAGACGAACAATAATTATTTGCTGATAATAATGAACGCTTGCTGTTTAAATCACTTCGACTTATTTAGATAGATCCTATTGAACGATGCAATAAACACTCGTTACTTGCACTTCTTTTAGAGGTAATCAATGCGCTCATGTCGGACTCGAAAATTGGGAAGATATTGAAGATAGTATTGCTGGTTGAACGAGGTAGTGATTTTCAGATAAACAAAGAAAGTTAGGAGTACAGGGCGAATATGTTCATGATCGGATAGTAACGATAGGCTGGCGGCAAGTAATCAAGAATAATGAACTGATTTTAAAACAAAAAAAACCCGCTAGAAAGCGAGGTTCAAATTAATAATGAAGGTCAACAACAAAAAGCCGATGACCATTAGCTCATTAGGCGCTTATGACCAACCCGTGATTTCACGTAAAGCTTTGCCGATATCAGCAAGAGACTTCGTTGTTTTCACCCCGGCATCTTCCAATGCTTTAAATTTATCTTCCGCGGTACCTTTACCCCCAGCGATAATTGCGCCAGCGTGTCCCATACGTTTGCCAGCAGGCGCTGTCACACCCGCTATATAAGAAACAACCGGCTTAGTGACGTTTGCTTTGATATAAGCGGCCGCTTCTTCTTCTGCAGTCCCCCCGATTTCACCAATCATGACGATTGCTTCAGTCTTAGGATCGGCTTGAAATAACTTCAGGATATCAATGAAGCTTGAACCAGGGATGGGGTCGCCACCAATACCAACACACGTTGATTGACCAAAACCTTCGTCGGTAGTTTGTTTAACCGCTTCATAAGTTAATGTCCCTGAACGCGAGACAATACCGACTTTACCTGGTAAATGAATATGACCCGGCATAATGCCAATCTTACATTCACCTGGGGTGATAACACCAGGACAGTTAGGTCCAATCATGACAACACCAGCTTGATCAAGTTTCACTTTAACTTCAACAAGATCTAACGTTGGGATACCTTCAGTGATCGTTACAATGAGCTTGATACCGGCATCAATCGCTTCTAAAATAGCATCTTTACAAAATGGTGCTGGCACGTAAATAACCGTCGCGGTTGCGCCAGTTGTCTCAACGGCTTCACGTACCGTGTTAAATACAGGCAGGCCTAAGTGAACTTGCCCCCCTTTACCGGGTGACACTCCACCCACCATTTGTGTCCCGTATTCAATTGCTTGCTCAGAGTGGAACGTACCTTGACCACCAGTAAATCCCTGACAAATTACTTTTGTATCTTTATTAATTAAAATGCTCATTATTTGCCACCTACCGCTTTAACAGCTTGCTCAGCCGCATCTGTTAATGATGTTGCGGCGATAATATTAAGTCCAGACTCAGCTAAGATCTTGCGACCTAGCTCTGCATTGTTGCCTTCCAAACGAACGATAACGGGCACAGTAACACCCACTTCTTCAACGGCACCAATAACACCATCAGCAATTAAATCACAGCGTACAATGCCACCGAAGATGTTAACTAAAACAGCTTTGACTTTATCGTCAGAAAGAATGATTTTGAAGGCTTCTGTTACACGCTCTTTTGTTGCACCGCCACCAACGTCCAAAAAGTTAGCAGGGTTACCGCCATGTAAATGTACGATATCCATTGTACCCATAGCAAGACCTGCACCGTTAACCATACAGCCGATATTACCATCAAGTGCGACATAGTTAAGTTCCCACTGTGCGGCATGCATTTCACGTTCGTCATCTTGCGTGGTATCGTTAATAGCATGGAGCTCTTTTTGACGGTACATTGCATTTGAATCGATTGAAATTTTACCATCAAGACAAATCAAATCATCTTCTGCGGTCACCACTAATGGATTAATTTCAAGTAGCGCTAAATCTTTATCTTGAAAAATAGTTGCAAGCCCTAAAAATATTTTTGTAAATTGACCAATCTGTTTACCAGAAAGTCCTAATTTAAACGCCAACTCACGGCCTTGATAAGGTTGTGCACCGACTAAAGGGTCAATGATTGCAGTGTGAATAAGCTCAGGTGTTTCTTCAGCTACTTTTTCAATTTCAACACCACCTTCTGTTGAAGCCATAAACGTGACACGCTGAGAGGCGCGATCAATAACCGCACCTAAATAAAGCTCGTTAGCAATATCACTGCAGCTTTCTACTAATAATTTATTAACGGGTTGTCCATTTGCGTCTGTTTGGTAAGTAATAAGATTTTTACCTAACCATTTATGTGCAAAATTACGTAAGCCATCTTTAGTATTAACCAGTTCAACACCCCCTGCTTTACCACGTCCGCCTGCGTGTACTTGGCATTTTATGACCCATTTATCGCCACCTAATGCAGAGGCGGCATTAACCGCTTCTTCTGCGCTATCACACGCGATTCCTTGAGGCACAGGAAGGCCATACTCTGTGAACAACTGCTTGGCCTGATATTCATGCAAATTCATGATTCTTATCCATATGTTAAATTAAACTAAAGGCCACAAGAGTGCCCGACTAAAGTAATACCAAATAAAGTTAAAAAGGTGTTCAGCCCTGCTAACAGCAATTATTACTAGCTACATTGTGAATATTGAAGTGATAATAACGCCCTACTGCAATTCACGTTTTGTAAGTGCAAATTCCCCTTTCACAAACACTGATCACGTCATTAATTTTTTTGCTATCACACCTTAAAACTAAAATGAGAAAGTGATTAATTAAATTTTCTAAATTAATCACTTTACCCCTTTTTCTCAATAATTAGATATCCAATAAAAGACGTGCTGGATCCTCAAGCAATTCTTTAATGGTCACCAAGAAACCCACTGATTCTTTACCATCAATTAAGCGGTGATCATAAGAAAGAGCAAGATACATCATTGGTAGAATTTCCACTTTTCCATCAATCGCCATTGGCCGATCTTGAATTTTATGCATGCCTAAAATGGCAGCTTGTGGCGGGTTAATAATAGGAGTTGAAAGTAATGAACCAAATATACCGCCATTTGTTACGGTAAAGTTGCCCCCCATCATTTCATCAACGGTTAATTTACCGTCACGTCCTTTAAGTGCAAGCGCACGAATACCTTTTTCAATATCGGCAACACTTAATGTATCCGTATCACGTAAAACCGGTGTTACCAGTCCACGTGGTGTTGAAACAGCGATACTAATATCAAAGAAGTTATGATAAACAATATCAGTACCATCAATGGCGGCATTTACTTCTGGGTAACGCTTTAATGCTTCGGTGATCGCTTTAATATAAAAAGACATGAATCCTAAACGGATACCATGTTTTTCCTCAAAAATTTCCTGATACTGCTTACGAAGGTCCATGATGGGTTTCATGTTTACTTCATTAAATGTCGTTAACATTGCCGTAGAATTTTTCGCCTCTAAAAGACGCTCAGCAACACGTTTACGAAGGCGTGTCATCGGGACTCGCTTATCACTACGGGCAGCAACAGCCGCAACAATATCAACCACCACGGGGGTTTCAGATTTGTTTTTTGAATCACGGAATTTATCAACATCTTCACGCGTGATCATGCCACCTTTTCCAGAACCTTTAACGTCCGATGCATTAATACCTTTTTCTAACATTAAACGGCGCACAGAAGGACTTGCATCAGCAGCGACAGACTCTTCTTCAACAACAACATCTTTTGCTTTAACAACGGGTGCAGCGCCTTCTTTTAATTTACCGATAAGTTGCTTTGAAAGGACGGTTGCACCTTCGTCTTCCATTATCTCTTGTAAGATACCCGATGCCGTAGCAGGTACTTCTAAAACCACTTTATCTGTTTCAATTTCTACCAATACTTCGTCACGCTCAACGAAATCACCTGGTTGTTTTTGCCATGTTGCAACAGTTGCATCCGCAACTGATTCTGGTAATTCTGGAACTAAAATATCAATCATAATTAATGTCCTACGGTAAAAGTCTTTTTATTAAATTGGTTTTATTCTTCGAGGCCTAACGCACTATTAATTAATGCATTTTGCTGTTTAACATGAAGCGACATATAACCAACAGCCGGTGAAGCAGAAGCATCTCGCCCCGCATAATGTAACTTCGCATTGTTAGGTGAACTATTTCTAAAATGATGCTGACTACTGTACCAAGCACCTTGGTTCTGTGGCTCTTCTTGACACCAAACAACATCTTTGACATTACTGTATTGCTCTAAAATATCTCCTAACTCATTACTTGGGAAAGGATAGAGTTGTTCAACACGAATAATAGCGACATTGTTCAGTGATTTGTTACGACGTTTTATGAGTAGTTCGTAATAAACTTTACCACTACAAAGGACGATACGATCAATCGCTTTTTTATCAACTTTATCAATTTCATCAATGGCATTTTGGAATGTGCCATTAGCCAACTCATCCAAACTAGAAACCGCTAAAGGATGACGTAATAATGATTTAGGCGACATCACAATTAATGGCCGACGCATAGCACGCACAACCTGACGACGAAGCATATGATAAACTTGGGCCGGTGTTGAAGGGACACACACTTGCATATTATGTTCAGCACAAAGTTGTAAAAAACGTTCTAAACGGGCTGATGAATGTTCAGGTCCTTGCCCTTCATAACCATGTGGTAATAAAACAGTCAGACCACACATACGTCCCCACTTTTGCTCACCCGATGATAAGAATTGGTCAAATACAACCTGCGCGCCATTGGCAAAATCACCAAATTGAGCTTCCCAAATACACAAACCTTTTGGTGCAGCGGTTGAATAACCATACTCAAAAGCTAATACAGCACATTCGGATAATACCGAATCATAGACATCAAAATGTCCTTGCTCTTTTGATATATTTTGCAATGGAAGGTAGGTTTTTCCTTCCGTCTGCTCATGTAATACAGCATGACGATGGAAGAAAGTACCACGCCCTGAATCTTGACCAACAAGGCGTATATTGTATTTTGAATCAAGTAGCGTTGCATAAGCCAAGTTTTCAGCAAAACCCCAATCACACAGTTTTTCACCACGGGCCATCAGTTTACGATCGTCATAAATTTTGCTAACACGCGAATGTTGCTGATGCGTTTCTGGATAGTGACTAATTGACTCACCTAATTCAATCAAACGATCCTGTGAAAATTGTGCTTCGTAAGGTGTATCCCAGTCATGTTTAAGATAAGGCGTCCAGTCAACGCTATAGCGTTGCATCGCTTGCCACTCTTTGACCACGCATTCGCCATTGTCTAGGGCGTCACGATAATCAGAAACCAGTTGTTTACCGAGACCTTTTGCAATGACATTTTCATCCTCTAGCTGCGCAACATATAGTTCACGAGGGGTCTTATGCTTTTTGATTTTTTGGTACATCAAAGGTTGCGTTGCATTGGGTTCATCTGCTTCATTGTGACCTTGACGACGATAACAAACGAGATCAATCACGACATCACGCTTAAAGGTATTACGAAAATCAAGGGCAATTTGAGTCGCCAAGATAACTGCTTCTGGATCGTCACCATTAACATGGAAAATCGGAGCATGCACCATTTTAGCAATATCAGTACAGTAACGTGTAGAACGTGTATCTTCAGGATTAGAGGTAGTGAAACCAATTTGATTATTGATAACAATGCGGATAGTACCACTTACCTTAAAAGCGCGTGCTTGTGACATATTAAAAGTTTCTTGTACAACACCTTGACCCGAAATAGCAGAGTCACCGTGTACTGTTATGGGTAAGACACTTTCACCAATACTATTTAAACGTTCTTGTCGAGCGCGTACTGAGCCGAGTACAACAGGATTAACAATCTCTAAGTGTGATGGGTTAAACGCCAAAGAGAGATGCACATTACCTTTTGGTGTTTTAAAGTCACTACTGAAACCTTGATGATATTTAACATCACTGGATCCTTCATACAGTGAATATTTACCAGCAAACTCATCAAATAGATCGGCAGGTTTTTTTCCTAAGACATTCACTAACACATTTAAGCGACCGCGATGCGCCATACCCAGTACGACCTCTTGAGCACCTTGCTCACCAGCACGACGAATTAATTCTTTTAACATTAATACAAATGAATCTCCGCCCTCGAGTGAAAAACGTTTCGCACCCGGAAATTTAGAACCGATGTAACGTTCTAAACCTTCTGCAGCGGTTAACTCTTCAAGTAAACGTAATTTTGTTTCTTCACTAAAGGAAGGTTTGCTTTCACAGGATTCTATGCGATTTTGTAACCAACGTTTTTCTTCGGTATCAGTGATGTGCATATACTCTGCACCCAATGAGCCACAGTATGTACGTTTTAAAGAAGCCACCAGATCACGTAATATTATTGTTTCGTTGGCCGCTGCATAAGAGCCAACATTAAAGCTTGCATCTAAATCTGAACCTTCTAAATCATGATGAAAAGGGTCGAGCTCTTTGATCTGTTCAAGTTTAGTTAAACCAAGCGGATCAAGATCTGCAACTTCATGGCCACGATTACGATAGGCATCGATTAACTGTAATACTTTCACCTGTTTAGCATCATTATGAACAGCACCGCTTGGGGGTGTAAAACACTTAGGCGCTTTGGCTGCATGTTTCATCTGCTCACGAATAATTGAATGTGCTTCTTCGGGTAGATCATTAACTTTTGGTAAATCATCAAAAACATTTCGCCAATTAGCATCAACAGAAATAGGATCATCTAGGTAGGATTCATACAGATTTTCAATATAGGTAGAATTTGCCCCGGAAAGATGAGATGAGGCTAACCATGTTTCCATCACATTGTTTGGCATTAACATTCCTTAATAAGGGGGAGTTTAGGACATTTTAATTTTAATTAATTTTCAAGATATATAGTACTTGTTTAGTAAACTAAATAGCACCATTTTATGCCGAATTTATCTAAAATAACCTGTTCTGAACCGCCACCTGTGTTTATTTTAATAGTGAGTAATTAAATAGCGCGTTGTAATAACATCGATTTGATCTTACCGATTGCCTTCGTAGGATTTAACCCTTTAGGACAAACACTGACACAGTTCATGATACCGTGGCAACGAAAAACACTAAATGCATCATCTAAATCAGACAAGCGTGCTTCTGTATCACTGTCACGGCTATCGATTAAGAAGCGATAAGCCGCTAATAATCCAGCCGGCCCGATAAATTTATCTGGGTTCCACCAAAAAGAGGGGCAAGAAGTAGAACAACAAGCACATAAAATACACTCATATAATCCATCTAATTTTTCACGTTCTTCGGGAGACTGCTTAAACTCACCAGCAGGAGGGTTACGATCATCGGTGATTAAATATGGCTTGATTTTTTCGTATTGAGTATAAAACTGCGCCATATCAATAACCAGATCACGCACAACCGGTAAACCAGGTAATGGGCGTATCACTATTTTACCTTTCGATAGCAGGTCCGATAACGGTGTGATACAGGCTAAAGCATTTTTACCATTGATATTTAATCCATCTGAACCACAAACGCCTTCTCGACATGAACGACGGAACGATAAAGATGTATCACTTTCTTTAAGCTGAATAAGCGCATCTAACACCATCATATCTGAGCCTTCTGGCACATCTAATGATAAATCTTGCATGTAAGGTACGCTATCAACATCTGGGTTATAACGATAAATTGAAAAATTAACATTCATAACTAAAAAACCTTCTAGTAAACACGTGCTTTAGGTGGGAAAGCTTCACGAAGCACTGGCGCCATATTAACGTCTCGTTTACTCATGCTTTCTGTTAACGGGTTATACAAACTATGATGTAACCAATTTTTATCATCACGATCTGGGAAATCAAAGCGACTATGTGCACCACGACTCTCAGTACGGAAGTTTGCAGCCACCGCCGTTGCATAAGCCGTTTCCATTAAATTATCTAACTCTAGACATTCAATTCTGTTGGTATTAAATTCACTGCTCTTATCACCCAGTTTTGCATTCGCTAAGCGTTCGCGTAATATTTTAAGTTGAGCGAGACCTTCTGCCATTGCAGGGCCATCACGGAATACCGAAAAATTATTTTGCATACATTGCTGTAAATCTTTTCGTAGTTGGTTTGGACACTCAGTGCCGTTACCTTTTTCCCAACGATTTAAACGACTCAACGCCGCGTCAATATTTTCTTGTGTTGGCTCTTTTGCGCTATTTTCTTGGCTTAAGACTTCACCCAAATGTTTACCTGTTGCACGACCAAACACCACTAAATCCAGTAATGAGTTACCACCTAAACGGTTGGCACCATGTACTGAAACACACGCAATCTCACCAACGGCAAAGAGCCCTTTCACCTCAATATCTTTACCCGCTTCATCAACACGTAAGACTTGTCCATTTACAGTTGCTGGCACTCCCCCCATCATATAATGACACGTTGGAATAACAGGAATAGGCTCTTTGACTGGGTCAACGTGCGCAAAAGTACGTGAAAGTTCACAGATGCCAGGTAGTTTTGATTCCAAAACGTCTGCACCTAAATGGTCAAGTTTGAGTTTAACATGTATTCCCCAAGGCCCTTCACAACCACGCCCCTCACGGATTTCGATCATAATTGAACGCGCCACCACGTCACGTCCGGCTAAATCTTTGGCATTGGGTGCATAACGTTCCATAAAACGCTCACCATCTTTGTTTAAAAGGTAACCGCCCTCACCCCGACAACCTTCGGTGACCAGTACACCAGCCCCCGCAATACCAGTCGGATGAAATTGCCACATTTCCATATCTTGTACTGGCACACCCGCACGCAACGCCATGCCAACACCATCACCCGTATTAATATGTGCATTCGTTGTTGATGCATATATTCGACCCGCACCACCCGTTGCAAGCACGGTTGCCTGCGCCTTAAACAGAACTACTTCACCACTTTCGATATCAATGGCGGTACAACCAACAACATCGCCGTCATCATTTTTAACCAAATCAAGTGCATACCACTCCGAAAAAATAGTGGTTTTATTCTTAATGTTTTGTTGGTAAAGAGTGTGTAATAAGGCATGACCCGTACGATCTGCAGCCGCCGCTGTACGTGCGGCTTGCTCACCACCAAATTCTTTAGACTGACCACCAAATGGGCGCTGATAAACCGAGCCATCCTCAAAACGAGAGAAGGGTAAGCCCATATTTTCAAGCTCTCGCACAGCGGCGGGGCCTTCTTTACACATATACTCAATCGCGTCTTGATCTCCGATGTAATCAGAACCTTTGACCGTGTCATACATATGCCATTGCCAGTTATCAGGATGGGAATTACCCAGCGCAACGGTAATACCACCTTGGGCGGAAACCGTGTGCGAGCGTGTTGGAAAAACTTTAGTAATTAATGCACAACTTTTCCCTTCTTTTGAAATAGCCAGTGCAGTACGCATGCCCGCACCACCCGCACCAATAACAATTGCGTCAAATTCACGAATAGGTAAACTCACCTTAAACACCCCACAAAATTACAAAGCCAGCGATAACATAAATAAATGCCACTGATGTTAGAAGAAACTGTAATGCACCGCGTAACATCGTGCATTTAATATAATCGGTTAATATCTGCCACAGACCAATCCATGCATGCACTAACATTGCAATAAGCGCAAATAAGGTAAATATTTTGGTGGTCGTTAATGAGAAAAAATCTGACCACGTTGTATAGTTGATATCAGTGAAGGTGATAAAAGCCACAATGTAGATGATATAAGTCAGCAAAATAAGAGCACTTGCGCGTATCAAAATATAATCGTGAACACCACTGCGTCCAAAAGTACCTGCAATTTTTACCATACTAGAATCCCCGCTAACAATGACAATATCGCTGCCACTACAAATCCAACCTGAGCACTTAAGGATGCACTCTCCATCTCTTCCCAGAACCCTAAATCTTGAATCATATGACGTACACCAAATACGGCATGGTAAGCAAGCCCAGTTAGTGAGCCCCACAAAATAAATTTTATCAAATAATAGTCAAGATACCCCATGACATGAATAAAATCAGATTCGCTTGTTAATGTACAATTGAGAAGAATAAGGAATATTGCTAAAGCAATAAAAACGATAATTCCTGATACACGGTGCAGTATGGAAGCTGTTGCGGTGATAGGAAATTTGACCGTGGATAGGTCTAAATTTTTAGGTCTGTTTTTGCGCACAATTTTCCTCTTTTTACTTAGCTAAAACGAAGGGTTGGTTAACAGGTGCTATTGTAAGCATATTGTTACACGCTTGTGACAGTGCTATAGGTTTTTTTTGTGATGTAACATCTATAATTGGCATCATTTTTGTGATGTATCTTACATATTTATTTTTATCGGTAAAACGCCACCTTATCTCTGTTTATTAAAGGGTTATCAATGTATTAGCGTTTACCTTGTATTTTATTTGTTTATTAAATGACCATTATTTGCGTTGCAATTTGCAGAGATCTCATTGTTGAGATGTTAAAATTGACAAGGCAGTTTTAAGTCTGTAAAAATATGTGCATTGGAATTCGAGTAATATAAAAAAGCTAAGGGAGCATCAAATGTCAAATCAAAAAGCAATACTTCAATTACCCGGACAGGAGCCTATTGAGTTACCTATTCTTAAAGGTTCTGCTGGTAATGACGTCATTGACATTCGTACATTAGGCAAAACCGGTTATTTCACTTATGATCCTGGTTTTTTAGCGACAGCCTCTTGCGAATCATCAATTACTTATATTGATGGTGATAAAGGCATTCTAGAATACCGCGGTTACCCGATTGATCAACTGGCACAAAAATCTGATTACCTTGAAGTTTGTTATCTGCTTTTATATGGGAAATTGCCCGATAAAGCACAATCGGAAAAATTCCATTTTACTGTACTAAGACATACTATGATACATGAGCAGTTAGTACAATTTTATAAAGGTTTTCGTCGCGATTCACATCCAATGGCGATTTTAGTCGGTGTGGTAGGTGCACTCTCCTCATTTTATCACGACTCTTTAGATGTGACCAATGAGTCACATCGTAAGATAGCGGCATTTCGTTTGATTTCAAAAATGCCCACATTAGCAGCCATGAGTTATAAATATTCAGTCGGACAACCTTTTATCTCTCCGGATAACTCCCTTTCTTATGCTGGTAACTTTCTAAAAATGATGTTTGCAGTGCCCTGTGAAGAGTATGTAGTAAATCCTATACTTGAGAATGCAATGGATAAAATATTAATTCTCCATGCCGATCACGAACAAAATGCATCCACCTCGACGGTACGTTTAGCGGGTTCTTCAGGTGCTAACCCATTTGCTTGTATTGCTGCTGGTATTGCTTCTTTATGGGGGCCTGCTCATGGGGGTGCCAATGAAGCATGTTTACAAATGCTTGAAGAAATTGCCTCGGTCGACAACATTCCTGAATTTATTAACCGAGCAAAAGACAAAGATGATCCGTTCCGCTTAATGGGTTTTGGTCATCGTGTTTACAAAAACCATGATCCACGTGCAACCGTAATGCGTAAAATATGTCATGAAGTATTAGATGAACTAAAAATGGATGATCCTTTATTAGACGTTGCGATGGAACTTGAACGTATTGCTCTTGAAGACCCCTATTTTGTCGAGAGAAAGCTTTACCCGAATGTCGATTTCTATTCAGGTATTGTTTTACGTGCAATGGGTATCCCACGTAGCATGTTTACGGTTATTTTTGCAACGTCACGTACTATTGGCTGGATCTCGCATTGGAAAGAGATGTTAGATCAACCCGGTCAAAAAATTGGTCGTCCTCGTCAATTATACACAGGCGAAAGTGGTTTATCCCTCGAGAATATTAACCAACGCAGTAACTAAATTTTTTAAATGGTTATTTAATGCGACTGAGCCAGTGTATACACTGGCTTTTTTATATCAAAGAACAATGCTATGACAATTTATATCACCCAACTCACTGATGATTTACATTTATTTCCTAATGTAGAGCAGGCACAACAAGATCCAGATGGGTTATTAGCAATCGGTGGCGATCTTAATCCACAACGCATTATAAATGCTTATCAACGAGGTATATTTCCTTGGTTTAGTGCCGGAGACCCTTTGCTGTGGTGGAGCCCAAGTGAACGCGCGACCATTCAAGCTGGTCGCGTGCGTATCAGTAAAAGTATGAAACGCTTCATTAATAAAGGGGCGCTGACTATCACATTAAACTACTGCTTTTCTGATGTTATTCATGCCTGTGCACAACCTCGACTAACACAATCAGAAACATGGATATCCGCGCAGATGACTGATGCTTATATACAGTTACATCAACTCGGCTTAGCACATTCTATTGAGGTTTGGTCTGAAGATACACTAGTGGGTGGGTTATACGGCGTTTCTATTGGCAATACATTTTGTGGAGAATCGATGTTTAGTCACAAAGACAATTGCTCTAAACTGGCTTTTATCGCGCTTAATCAGTACTTTGAGTCCATTGGAGGCAAGTTAATTGATTGCCAAATGCAAACGGAACACCTGAAAAGCTTAGGCGTAGAAACTATTTCCCGGGCTGATTTTATAACCCACTTAAGAGCCAGCCACGGTAATTTTTTAAAAAAAGGCTGTTGGGAAAAACAAAAATTAATGGTAACACTAAAAAACTAGCTAACACTTATTAACTTGTATCGCCATTGCCGCTAATACTTTTTTGCGTGAGATAAGTCCAATGTAATACCCGTCATTATCAACCACCGGGTAAATTTTTGGTGAGGCACCTAACATTAACTGTGCAATATCAACAATACTGGTTTCTTTTTTAACGGTGACCGCTTTTTTCGACATCACATCTTCAACTAAGGCGACTAATTCACAGTGGTAGCTAGCTTCCAACATTTTTGCTAAACAATCTTGCTCCGATAACCAGCCGATAACGCGACCTGCATCATCAATTACTGGTCCTCCAAACTGAGCATTTTTTAATAAAATTTCCACCGCAGTCTGGATTAACATATCTTTTTTAAACGATAAACTTTTACCAATCATATAGTGTGTTACTGCTAGATCACTCATACTAGTTTCCTTACTCTATGTGTCTCTATATTTTAAACCTTTTTCCATTTTTGTCGATTATTTACAATAAAAAATGTCCTTATTGCTACTTTATCGTTAAAATAGTTGTTTCTTGACACTTCCTAAGGTAACCAATGGCCTCCCTACAAGAACAACTGATGAAATCAGGACTTATCAATAAACAAAAAGCGCAACAAGCACAAACTGAAAAGCGCCGTAAAGCAAAACAAAAGAAGAAAAAAGGAACGCTTGAAATTTCACAAGCACAATACGCTGTTAATGCTAAAAAAGAACAACAAAAAAAGCAAGATTTACAAAAAAACAAAGCAGTACAAATCTCATTAGATGAGCGAGCATCCCACGGTAAGCTGATTCAAATGATTGCCCAGCATTGTGAGAAAAACTACCAGGGTGAAATTGACTACCACTTTACTTATGCAGCTAAAGTCAAACGTATTGCAATTAATGAAACAACCCAGCGTAACCTGGTTAATGGTTTATTGGCTATTTGTGTATTAAATGACGAATTTTATTTAATCAATAAAGAGGCAACCGAAAAATTGACTAAAATTGATGCGTCAGTGTTGGTTGCACTGCATGAAAAAGTAGATGTAGAAGCGCTCGATGAAGATGATCCTTACGCAGAATTTACCATCCCAGACGACCTTGTTTGGTAACATAGAAAAGTGAGCTTAAAGTATTAACTTTTTTATTTAGTCATCATCATACAATATGCAATAAAATAACGGTTTCTCCCATCAAAAAATCACTCGTTCCCGGTATTTTATTGCGTAAAATTAAGGGAAAAATCCAACTATCACTCTAAAATCAATATTTTTAATGATAGGAGCTTTTATTCTTTTTATTCTAGGATAAGATGGCGAACTTAATTCAATCAAGGAGTAACACAATGGATGTTCAGGAGAAGCAAGATATGCAGGATATGCAGGATGAAATGCTCAGTGTCCTGACACTTTTTCATGGAGAAAACGATTTTAATGTGAATCCATACATACCAACAAAGATCGAGCATTACGCGCGCGCCTCTTTAGATATCTCTGATGATGACTATCTTATGGCAACAATGCGTACTTCCTTTGGAAAGTTTTACCGAGGTTTGGTTATTACTCGTAATGGGATCTATTGGTTAAATGGTCCGATGGTCAAAACGAACATCAATCAATTAACTTGGCGTGAAATGAGCGAACGTAAAAACACCTTCCAATCACATTCAAGAATCGTCAATTTGGGTGAGGGGGCGGTGTTTGATAATAAAGGCTCATTAAATAAAACGAGCTTGCTGCTTAATATTTTCGATTTATTGATTATACGCTACGAAGCGCAAGAAACCGATAGTGACGGTTTCGTCTTTAGCGGTAAAAATATTGACCGGCTAGTACGATCAATTCCGACAGATAAAGAGACACTCAAAGCTGAGAATATTGACCACACTGCCAGTACAATCAGTACAAGCGATAGAATTGCGCACCTATTCAAAAAATTATTGGGCAAATAACTCATTAGTAGCATATTTAAAAACCAGCTAATTAGGTGGTTTTTAAATATTTCACATCAAGGTTACCCGGTGCTCATCAGTTCGAGATGATTCACTCTTTTGCTATCATTAACGTGTAGGTAACTCAATATTAGCAAAGAGTTTATTAACTTCATCCGTATATTTGAGTTGAATCGCTTTTTCAACTAATGGGCGTGTCAAATGAGGCGCAAAACGCACCATAAATTCATACATGTAATCGCGTAGAAAAGTACCTTTTCTAAAACCAATGCTAGTAGTGCTTGATTTAAAAAGATGACTGGCATCAATAACACAAAAGTCATCATCATCATTGACCGCCATCGTCGCCACAACACCAACACCAAGCCCAAGACGTACATAGGTTTTAATGACATCTGCATCGGTTGCGGTAAAAGCAACATTTGGCTTATAACCGGCAGCATTAAACGCCTCATCTAACTCAGAACGACCTGTAAAACCAAATAGATAAGTAACAATAGGATGCTCTGCAATATCTGCAATCGTCAATTTTTCTACTTTTGCTAGAGGGTGATTTTTCGGCACAATAACACTGCGATTCCAGTGATAACACGGTAGCATAATTAAATCTTGATAGAGGTGTAAAGCTTCCGTTGCAATCGCAAAATCTGTTTTTCCTTTTGCAACCGATTCACTAATTTGAGTTGGCGTACCTTGGTGCATATGTAAAGAGACTTTGGGATAACGTTTAATGAAACCTTGAATGACTTCTGGCAATGCATAACGCGCCTGAGTATGTGTAGTGGCAATATTCAAGGCGCCTTGGTCGGGTCGTGTATATTGTTTTGCGATTGATTTAATACTTTCAACTTTTCCCAATATTTCAGAGGCATAACGAATAATATCTTTCCCCGCGGGGGTTACTTGTGTAAGGTGTTTACCACTGCGTTCGAAAATTTGAATGCCTAACTCATCTTCTAGCATACGTACTTGTTTACTAATGCCTGGCTGTGATGTGAATAAACTTTCTGCAGTAGCTGAAACATTTAAATTATGATTTAACACTTCAACGATATAACGTAATTGCTGTAATTTCATATATTTGCCAATAGTTATGCTATTTTATAAGGAAGAAATTCAAGTTTATCAGAGTTAGAATAAATACACAGCGCTTGTTTACTACTCTGTTACTTTACCTTTAACTAGAATTATTACTAATTTTTTCTAATCGCAAGGTAAGCTTTGACA